>NZ_JBFUCI010000524.1:0-3837 GCF_056405335.1 Variovorax sp. P1_H12_2 | reverse complement strand
CCGCAGCACCATCGCACCGGGCTCCAGCGGCTCCAGCGTCGGCGCGTCGGGTTCGAACAGGTCCAGGGTCATGGTTCAGGCCGCGTCKTGGAAGATGATACCCAGCGTGTGCCGCCTGCCGGAGCGCACGCGGCTCACGCCGTGCCGCAGGTTCACCCGGTAGACGCCGCGCGTGCCCTGCACCGGCCGCTGGTGCACCGCGATCACCGCCGCGTCGCCCTGGCGCAGCGGCAGCACCATCGGCCGCGACTGCATGCGCGGCCGCTGCTCGGTCATGACGAATTCTCCGCCTGTGAAATCGCGGCCCGGCTCGGACAGGAGGACCACCAGCTGCAGCGGAAAGACCTGCTCGCCGTAGAGGTCCTGGTGCAGGCAGTTGTAGTCCTCCGGCCCGTACTGCAGCAGCAGCGGCGTCGGCCGCGATTGCCCGGCCGCATGGCAGCGCKCGATGAACTCGGCATGCTGCGGCGGATAGCGCACGTCCAGGCCCATCGCCTGGTTCCAGCGGTTGGCGATCGGCGCGAGCTGCGGATAGACCGTTTCACGCAGCCCCGCGACCAGGCCCGGCAAGGGATAGTCGAAATACTTGTACTCGCCGCGCCCGAAGCCATGCCGCTCCATCACGACGCGGCTGCGGAACGGCGCTTGCTCGGCATAGAGCGCGGCCATCGCTGTGCATTGATCCGGCGTCAACAGTCCCGGGATCAGGGCACTGCCCTGCGCGTCGAGATCGACGCCCACCGCCGCCCAATCGACCGTGCTCACCTCACGTGCGCTCATTGGCCAAGCTCCGTGCTGCGGTGCGAGCGGCGCACATGCTCCGCCTCCCGCCGCAGCAGCGCCCCCTTGCGCTCCACGCCCCAGCGGTAGCCCGAGAGGCTGCCGTCGCTGCGCACCACGCGATGGCAGGGGATGGCCACCGCCAGCGCATTGGCGCCACAGGCCTGCGCCACGGCGCGCACCGCCTTCGGCGCGCCGATGCGCTCGGCAATCTCGCTGTAGCTGGCGGTCGCCCCGGTGGGGATTTCGCGCAGCGCCTGCCAGACGCGCAACTGGAAAGCCGTGCCGCGCAGGTCCAGCGGCAGATCGAGGCCGAGGCCCGGCGCCTCGACGAAGCCGACCACCTGGGCGACCAGCGCTTCGAAGCCGGCATCGCCCCCGATCAGGCGGGCCTTCGGGAAGCGGTCCTGCAGATCGCGCGCCAGGGCGTCGGGATCGTCCCCCAGCGCGATCGCGCAGACACCGCGCGCGCTCCGGGCGACCAGGATCGCGCCGAGCGCGCACTCGCCGATGGCGAAGCGGATCTCGGTGTCGGCCCCGCCGTCGCGCCAGGCGGTGGGCGTCATGCCCAGCATCCCGTCGGCGTTCTCGTAGAAGCGCCCGTTGGAGTTGTAGCCGGCGTTGTAGATCGCGCTCGTCACCGTGTCGCTGCGGCCCAGTTCCTCGCGCACGCGGCGGGCGCGATGCGCGGCCGCATAGGCTTTCGGCGTGAGCCCCGTGACCTCCTTGAAGAGGCGGTGCAGGTGCGAGCTGCTGAGACCGGCGCGCTCGGCGAGCGCGTCCAGGGTGGGCGCCGGCTCCGCGCCCTCGATGAACCGGCACAGCTCGGCGATCCGCGCCGCTTCGCGCTCGGCGCGTACCGGCTGGTCGGGCTTGCAGCGCATGCAGGGCCTGAACCCGGCGCGCTCGGCCTCGGCCGCGGTGGCATGGAAGTCCACGTTCTCGGGGCGGGCCGGCCGCGCGGCGCAGGACGGCCGGCAGTACACGCCGGTGGTCCGGACCGAATAGACGAAGCGGCCGTCCGCCGCCGGATCGCGTGCGGCAACCGCCGCCCAGCGCGGATCGCTCGCCGTGGCGAGCGCCCGCATTTCATTGGTGTTGCTCATGTTCATCTGCGTCCTCGTGGTGTTGCGGTGAATCGATGCGTTCACTGTAGGGAACGACGAAAGACAACGCACTCCGTGTCTTGCTTTCGAATTCGCATGTAGGACGACGCCTGCACCACCGGACCTGGATTTTGTTTCAGGGCCCCGGCCTACGGGCTGCCGGCCGCCGCCTCGTTACCATTTGGCCCACATGATCGACCGTCGCTCACTCCTCACCGCCGGTGGCGCCTCGCTGGCGCTCGCCGCCCTCGGACTGCCTGCCGAAGCCCTCGCGGCCAACGGCCTCAAGCTCAGCCAGCCGAGTCCTTTCTCCTTCGAACGCCTGGTCGCCCGGGCGAAGTCGCTGGGCGCCGCGCCCTTCGTCGGCGACACCTCGCTGCCGGCCGACGTGCTGGAGCGGATCGACTACGACGCCCACGGCAAGATCCGGTTCAACACCGACCACGCGCTGTTCCGCGACGGCCCGGGCCCGTTCCCGGTGACCTTCTTCCACCTGGGGCGCTATTTCCAGGTGCCGGTCCACATGTACGTGCTCGAGAACGCGAGCGGCGACGGCTTCGCGCGCGAGATCCTCTACGACCCGGCCTACTTCACGATGCCCGACGACAGCCCGGCCAAGAAGCTGCCCGACGGCGCCGGCTTCGCGGGCTTCCGGCTGCAGGAAAGCCGCCTCGGCGACCAGGCCAGGCTGCCCTGGCAGAAGAACGACTGGGCCGCCTTCCTCGGCGCTTCGTACTTTCGCGCCATCGGCGAGCTCTACCAGTACGRCCTGTCGGCGCGCGGCATCGCGCTGGACGCCGCGATGCCCGATCGGCCGGAGGAGTTCCCGACCTTCACGCGCTTCTACTTCGAGCCGCCGGCCCAGGGCTCGGATGCCATGACGATCTATGCGCTGCTCGAGGGGCCCAGCATCACCGGCGCCTACAAGTTCGTCCTGCAGCGCGGCAAGGGCGTGCTGATGGACATCGAATGCCGCCTGTTCCTGCGCCGCGACGTCGGCCGCTTCGGGCTCGCGCCGCTGACCTCGATGTACTGGTACTCCGAGACCGTGAAGCCCACCGGCATCGACTGGCGGCCCGAAGTGCACGATTCGGACGGCCTGGCGATGTGGAACGGCGCCGGCGAGCGCATCTGGCGGCCGCTCAACAACCCGACCCAGACCCGCGCCTCGTCCTTCAGCGACAACAACCCGAAGGGCTTCGGCCTGCTGCAGCGCGACCGCGGCTTCGACCACTACCAGGACGGCGTCTATTACGAGAAGCGGCCCAGCCTGTGGGTCGAGCCGCTCGGCGCCTGGGGCGAGGGCTCGGTGCAGCTGATCGAAATCCCGACCGACGACGAGATCCACGACAACGTGCTCGCCTGCTGGGTGCCCAAGGCGCCGGCCACGGCGGGCTCGAGCGTGACGCTCAAGTACCGGCTCTACTGGACCGCGGAGGAGCCCTTCCCGTCGCCGCTCGCGCGCTGCGTCGCCACCCGCCTCGGGCGCGGCGGCCAGCCCGGCCAGCCGCGGCCGCCGGGCGTGCGCAAGTTCATGGTCGAGTTCATTGGCAAGCCGCTGGAGTCGCTGCCCTTCGGCGTCAAGCCCGAGCTGGTGCTCACCGCCTCGCGCGGCAAGTTTTCCTACATCTTCGCGGAAGCCGTGCCGAACGGCGTGCCGGGCCACTGGCGCGCGCAATTCGACTTCACGGCCGAAGGCAACGAACCGGTCGACATGCGGCTCTTCCTGAAGAACGGCGACCAGACCCTGTCAGAAACCTGGCTCTACCAGTTCCAACCCTTCTGACGGCGTTGCCTCCCTTCCAGGAATACCGCGGAACCGGCTTCGCCGGGCCGCTGGTATTGCCCCCGGTAGGGGGTGGGCGGGCTACACGCAGTGAGCCCAACCTGGGGGCGAGCTATTTACTTGCTTTTGACTGAGATCAGCTCGATCTCGAAGTTGAGGGTGGCG
>NZ_JBFUCI010000523.1:0-3850 GCF_056405335.1 Variovorax sp. P1_H12_2 | reverse complement strand
GCGCAAGGCCACGCGGGCGCTGCGCCGGCTCACCGCCAAGGACAACATCAAGTTCGACGGCCTGTCGCGCGTGTCGCATGTGACCGACGCCACCGACTGGCGGGTCGAGTACCCCTTCGTGGTGCTGACGCCCGACACCGAGGCCGAGATGGCCGGACTGGTCAAGGGCTGCATCGAGCTCGGCCTCACCATCGTTCCGCGCGGCGGCGGCACCGGCTACACCGGCGGCGCGATCCCGCTGACCTGGAACAGCGCGGTCATCAACACCGAGAAGCTCGAGGCCATGACCGAGGTCGAGTTGCGCGAGCTGCCCGGTCTCGAAGCGCCGGTGCCGACGATCTGGACCGAGGCCGGGGTGGTCACCCAGCGGGTC
Organism: Variovorax sp. P1_H12_2; assembly: GCF_056405335.1. Lineage (NCBI taxonomy): Bacteria > Pseudomonadati > Pseudomonadota > Betaproteobacteria > Burkholderiales > Comamonadaceae > Variovorax > Variovorax sp. P1_H12_2. Next base: position 3,477 of record NZ_JBFUCI010000523.1, on the reverse strand, counting down.
GCGGATGCGGCCGAGCGCGCGGGCTTCGTGTTCGCGGTCGATCCGACTTCGGCCGAGGCCTCCTGCGTGGGCGGCAACGTGGCGATGAACGCGGGCGGCAAGAAGGCCGTGCTGTGGGGCACGGCACTCGACAACCTGGCCTCGTGGCGGATGGTGACGCCGGACGCCGAGTGGCTGGAGGTCACCCGGGTCGGCCACAACCTCGGCAAGATCCACGACGCCGAGAGCGCGCTGTTCGAGCTCCAGTACTTCGCCGCCGACGGCAAGACCCCGCTGCGCGCCGAGCGGCTCGAGATTCCGGGCCGCACCTTCCGCAAGGAAGGCCTCGGCAAGGACGTCACCGACAAGTTCCTGTCGGGCCTGCCCGGCATCCAGAAGGAAGGCTGCGACGGCCTGATCACCAGCTGCCGCTGGATCGTGCATCGCATGCCGGCCCACACCCGCACGGTCTGCCTCGAGTTCTTCGGCAACGCGAAGGACGCCGTGCCGAGCATCGTCGAGATCAAGGACTTCATGTTCGCCGAGCAGAAGCGCTCGGGGGTGCTGCTGGCCGGGCTGGAGCACCTGGACGACCGCTATCTCAAGGCCGTCGGCTATGCGACCAAGTCGAAGCGCCATGGCGGATTGCCGAAGATGGCGCTGTTCGGCGACATCGCCGGCGACGACGCCGACACGGTGGCGCGCGTGACCTCCGAAGTGGTGCGCATCGCCAATTCGCGCAGCGGCGAGGGCTTCATCGCGATCAGTCCCGAGGCACGCAAGAAGTTCTGGCTCGACCGCAAGCGCACCGCCGCCATCAGCCGGCACACCAACGCCTTCAAGATCAACGAGGACGTGGTCATTCCGCTGCCGCGGATGGCCGAATACACCGACGGCATCGAGCGCGTCAACATCGAGCTGTCGCTGCAGAACAAGATCGCGCTGGCCGATGCGCTGGAAAACTTCCTGGCGCGGGGCAACCTGCCGCTGGGAAAGCGCGAGGACGCCAACGACATCCCGGCAGCCGAGCTGCTGGAAGACCGCGTGGCCCAGGCGGTGGCGCTGGTGGGCGAGGTCAGGGCCCTGTGGCAGGGCTGGCTCGACCAGGTCGGGACGCTGTTCCCGCAACTGCAGGACCATTCGTTGCGCGCCAGCTGGAAGACGCAGCTGCGCGCGCCCTTGGCGGAGATCTTCACCGGCGCCGAGTTCGCGCCGATCCTCGCCGAGTGCAGCGAGATCCACCGGAGCGTCCTCAAGGGCCGCGTCTGGATCGCGCTCCACATGCACGCCGGCGACGGCAACGTCCACACCAACATCCCGGTCAACAGCGACAACTACGAGATGCTGCAGACCGCCCATGCGGCCGTCGTGCGCATCATGGCGCTGGCGCGCAGCCTCGACGGCGTGATCTCGGGCGAACACGGCATCGGCATCACCAAGCTCGAGTTCCTGAGCGATGAGGAGCTGCAGCCCTTCACCGACTACAAGAAGAAGGTCGACCCCGAAGGCCGCTTCAACAAGGGCAAGCTGTTGCGCAGCGGGGAGCACCAGGCGGYCGACGGGAGCGCGCTGCACTCCGACCTGACCAATGCCTACACGCCGAGCTTCGGCCTGATGGGGCACGAGTCGATCATCATGCAGCAGAGCGACATCGGCGCCATCGCCGACAGCGTCAAGGACTGCCTGCGCTGCGGCAAGTGCAAGCCGGTGTGCGCCACCCACGTGCCGCGCGCCAATCTGCTCTATTCGCCGCGCAACAAGATCCTCGCGACCTCGCTGCTGGTGGAAGCTTTCCTGTACGAGGAGCAGACCCGGCGCGGCGTCAGCATCAAGCACTGGGAAGAGTTCGAGGACGTGGCCGACCACTGCACCGTGTGCCACAAGTGCCTCACGCCGTGCCCGGTCAACATCGATTTCGGCGACGTCTCGATGAACATGCGCAACCTGCTGCGCAAGATGGGCCAGAAGTCCTTCCGGCCGGGCAACGCGGCCGCGATGTTCTTCCTCAATGCGACCAATCCGCAGACCATCAAGATGATGCGCACCGGCATGGTCGACATCGGCTTCAAGGTCCAGCGCCTGGCCAATGACCTGCTGCGTGGCCTGGCCAGGAAGCAGACCGCCGCGCCGCCCGCCACGCTCGGTCCGGCGCCGATGAAGGAGCAGGTCATCCACTTCATCAACAAGAAGATGCCCGGTGGATTGCCCAAGAAGACCGCGCGCGCGCTGCTCGACATCGAGGATGCCGACTACGTGCCGATCATCCGCAACCCCGAGGCGACCACGCCGGAGACCGAGGCGGTGTTCTATTTCCCCGGCTGCGGCTCGGAGCGGCTGTTCTCGCAGGTGGGCCTCGCCACGCAGGCGATGCTGTGGCATGCGGGCGTGCAGACGGTGTTGCCGCCAGGCTATCTCTGCTGCGGCTACCCGCAGCGCGGCAGCGGCCAGTTCGACAAGGCCGAAAAGATGATCACCGACAACCGGGTGCTCTTCCACCGCGTCGCCAACACGCTCAACTACCTCGACATCAAGACCGTGGTGGTGAGCTGCGGCACCTGCTACGACCAGTTGCAGGGCTACCAGTTCGACAAGATCTTCCCGGGCTGCCGGATCATCGACATCCACGAATACTTGCTCGAGAAGGGCATCACGCTGGCGGACTCGGCGGGTGCGGGCGGTGGAGGCTACCTCTACCACGACCCCTGCCACACGCCCATGAAGCTGCAGGATCCCATGAAGACCGTGAAGGCACTGGTCGGTGACAACGTGCTCAAGAACGACCGCTGCTGCGGCGAATCCGGCACCTTGGGCGTGACCCGTCCGGACATCTCGACCCAGATCCGCTTCCGCAAGGAAGAGGAGCTGAAGAAGGGCGAGGCGGCGCTGCGCGATGCGGGCAAGGTCGCGCCCGGCGCCAACGTCAAGATCCTCACCAGCTGCCCGAGCTGCCTGCAGGGCCTGAGCCGCTACGGCAACGACCTGAACAACGGCCTGCTCGAAGCCGACTACATCGTGGTCGAGATGGCCAACAAGATCCTCGGCGAGGACTGGATGCCCGCGTACGTGGCCGCCGCCAACCACGGCGGCATCGAACGCGTGCTGGTATGACGCCGAAACACGTGGCGGGCTGTCCGCTGTGCGACGAGCCCGGCGGGCGCCTGGTCTTCCAGGCCGCCAGGCTGCGCGTCATCCATGCGTCCGAAGCGGGCTTCCCGGCCTTCTACCGCGTCGTCTGGACCGACCATGTGGCCGAGTGGTCCGACCTGGCTCCGGCGGACCGCGCCCTGTGCATGGAGGCCGTGGCCGTGGTGGAGCAGTGCCTGCGCGACGTCCTGGCGCCGGTCAAGATCAATCTTGCTGCCCTCGGCAACATGGTCCCGCACCTGCACTGGCACGTGATCGCACGCTTCGACTGGGACAGCCGCTTTCCCTCGCCTGTGTGGGCCGCGCCGCAGCGCGCGTGCGACCCGCAGCGCGAACGGGAGATCGAGATTCAAC
>NZ_JBFUCI010000522.1:0-3877 GCF_056405335.1 Variovorax sp. P1_H12_2 | reverse complement strand
GCCTTGGGCAGCACGGCCTCGCCGGCCATGCGCTCGGCGCGGGCCTGCAGGCGGCGAAGCGCATCGTCGAGCCGGCCGGCGGCGTCGGCGTCCAGCGCCTCCATCAGCCCGGCGTTGATCTGCGTCACCAACGGGAACAGCTCGTCGTACAGCCCGTGTCCGCGCGCCGTCAGGCCCAGCAGCACCTGGCGGCGGTCGCCCGCCGGGTGCGCGCGCGACAACAGTCCCTTGGCGACCAGCGAACCCACGGCCTTCGAGGTGCGGGCCCGATCGAGCTGGGCGTGCCCGGCCAGCTGCGAGGAGCTCAGCTCGCCGCGGCTGGCGAGCGTGGCGATCAGGCGCCACTCGCGCCGCGTGATGCCGAAGCGTCCCTCGCAAAGCCGGATGACCATGCTGCCGCCGACCGCGATCAGGCGCGACAGCCGGTACAGCAGCAGGTCGTCCAGGGGGCGGCGGGGCGGCGCGGTCATCTAGTGGTAAATCCTTGGAATGGTTGATTAGATCAATCGGATGCCGCGACTCTAAAGTCAATCCCAAGGAGACCAGGACCCCATGCACCACAGATTCGACCGCCGCCGCGTCCTCGCCGCCCTCGGCGGCATCGGCGGCCTCGCGTTGGCGCCGCTGGCCGGCGCCCAGGCCTTCACGCCCGGCCAGCCCATCAAGGTCCTGATCGGCGTGCCGGCCGGCGGCACCCAGGACGTGCTGACCCGCGCCATCGCGCACGAGGTGCGCGATTCGCTCGGCCCGCTGATCATCGACAACCGCTCGGGCGCCGCTGGACGCATCGCGGTCGAAGCGGTGAAGACCGCGGCACCCGACGGCCGCACGCTGCTGCTGGGCACGGCGGGCATGATGACCATGTTCCCGGGCGCCTACCGCAATCTCTCGTACGACCCGATCRGGGATTTCGTGCCGATCGTCAACGCAGCCCGCTTCGAGCTCGCGCTGGTGGTGGGCAAGGACGTGCCCGCGAACACGCTGCGAGAATTCCTGGCCTGGGCCAAGGCGCAGGGCGACGCGCTGAGCTTTGCCTCCTATGGCGCGGGAACGCCCTCGCATTTCCTCGGAGAAATGCTCAACCGCTCGGCCGGGCTCAGGATGGTCCACGTGCCGTATCGCGGCTCGACGCCGGCCCGCCAGGACGTGATGGGCGGCACCATCCCGGTGTACTTCGACACGATCGGCGGCGCCATCCAGATGCTGCCCACCGGCCGCGTGAAGGTGCTCGCAACCAGCGGCGACAAGCGCTCGCCGCTGATGCCCGACCGGCCGACCTTCACCGAAGCGGGCCTCAAAGACGTGGTCGCGACCGCCTGGTTCGCCTACTACGCGCCCCTGAAGACACCGCAGCCGATCGTCGACAAGCTGCGCGCCGAATTCACCCGCGCCGTGAATTCGCGCGAGGTGCGCCAGCAGTTGCTGCAGAACGGCATGTACCCGGTGGGCGATGGCCCCGAGGCCCTGTTGAAGACAATGCGCGAGGACACCGCCCGCTGGGGCGCCATCATGAAGGCCGTGAACTTCCAGGCCAACGACTGACCATGCACATCGGAGCACCCATGATTTCTCGCCGACTCTTCCCCCGCCTCGCCGCCGCCCTGGCACTGGGCGCCGCGGCCCTGTCTGCCCACGCCCAGGCGCTCGAGGGCGGCCCGCTGCGCATTGTGGTCGGCTATGCCGCCGGCGGTGCCACCGATCGCGTGGCCCGCATCGTCGGCGACAAGCTGCAGGCCCGGCTGGGCGTGCCGGTGATCGTCGACAACAAGCCCGGCGCGGGCGGCCGGCTCGCGGCGCAACAGGTCAAGGCGACGCCGGCCGGGCAGAACGTGCTGATGCTCGCCAACCCGGCCGTGATGGTGGTCGCGCCGCTGGTCTTCAAGGACAACGGCTACGACGCCGAACGGGATTTCGTGCCGGTGTCCCACGTGAACGACTACGAGTTCGCGCTGGCCGTGTCGACCGCGGTGCCGGTGCGCGAGCTGCCGCACCTGCTGGCGTGGATGCGCGCCAATCCGGAGAAGGCCAACTTCGGCGTGCCGGCGACCGGCAGCCTGCCGCATTTCTTCGGCCTCATGATGGGCGAGAAGGCCAAGGTGCGGGCCGAGGTGGTCGGCTACCGCGGCTCGGGCCCGCTGCTCACCGACCTGATCGGCGGCCAGGTGCCGATCGCCTTCGACACCTTCGACGTCGACCTGCCGCAACACCAGGCCGGCAAGATCCGCATCCTGGCCGTGTCAGGCGCAAAGCGTTCGCCCTTCGCGCCCGAGATCCCGACTTTCAAGGAAGCCGGCCTCGACCTGGTCGCCACGGGCTGGAACACCTTCTTCGCACCCGCGACCATGCCGAAGGACAAGGTCGAACGCCTGTCGCAGGCGATCCGCGAAGTCATGCAGGACCCGGACACCCAGCGCCGCTTCAAGGACACGCTGATGACACCGGTGGTCAGCACCCAGGCCCAGACCGAGGCCATGCTCAAGGCCTACCGGGCGCAGTGGGCGCCGGTGGTCCAGAAATCCGGCTACCAACCCTGAAAACAATGCAACGACCCAACATCATCTTCATCGTGGCCGACGACCTCGGCCATGCCGACCTCGGCTGCTACGGCGGCCGCGATGCGTCCTTCGGACCGGTGTCGCCGGTGCTCGACGGCCTCGCCGCGAAGGGCATGCGCTTCACGCAGGGCTATGCCAATTCGCCCGTCTGCTCGCCGACGCGTTTCGCGATGATCACCGCGCGCTACCAGTACCGGCTGCGCGGCGCGGCCGAGGAGCCGATCAACAGCAAGAGCCGCGGCAGCGCCACGCTGGGCCTGCCCACCGACCAGCCCACCCTGCCGTCGCTGCTGCGCGGTGCCGGCTACCGCACGGCCCTGATCGGCAAGTGGCACCTGGGCTATCCGCCGGCCTTCGGGCCGCTGCGCTCGGGCTACGAGGAATTCTTCGGCCCGATGTCGGGCGGCGTCGACTACTTCACGCACTGCGACTCCAGCGGCCGGCACGACCTGTGGTCCGGCGAGGAGGACTGCCGGCAGGAGGGCTACCTCACCGACCTGCTGTCGCGCCGCGCGGTCGACTACGTCGAACGCATGGCGCAGCAGGAAGAACCCTTCTTCCTGAGCCTGCACTACACGGCGCCGCACTGGCCCTGGGAAACGCGCGAGGACGCGGCGAAAGCGCCGGCGGTGAAGGACAACCTGTTCGACCTCGCGGGCGGCAACATCCACACCTACCGCCGCATGATCCACCACATGGACGAAGGCATCGGCTGGATCATGGCGGCGCTCGAGAAGCACGGCATGGCCGACGACACGCTGGTGGTCTTCACCAGCGACAACGGCGGCGAGCGCTTCTCCGACAACTGGCCGCTGGTCGGCGGCAAGATGGACCTGACCGAGGGCGGCATCCGGGTGCCGTGGATCGCGCACTGGCCGAAGGTGATCGGTGCCGGCGGCGTGAGCGACCAGCACTGCATGACGATGGACTGGTCGGCCACGATGCTGGACGCCGCGGGTGTCGCGGCCGATCCGGCGTTCCCGCTCGACGGCGTGTCCCTGCTGCCGGTGCTGCGCGACGCCACCAGGAGCTTCGCGCGCCCGCTGCACTGGCGCATGAACCATCGCGGCCAGCGCGCGCTGCGCGACGGCGACTGGAAGTACCTGCAGGTCGACGGCAACGAGTACCTGTTCAACATCCCGGCCGACGAACGCGAACGGGCCAACCAGGGCCACAAGGAGCCCGCCCGCCTGGCCGCGATGCGCGAGGCCTGGCTGGCCTGGAATGCCACGATGCCGGCGATTCCGCAGGACGCGACCGTGAGCCTCGGGTATTCCGTCAAGGACATGCCGGGCCGGTGACTCGCCCCCAGGTTGCCCCGC
>NZ_JBFUCI010000521.1:0-3880 GCF_056405335.1 Variovorax sp. P1_H12_2 | reverse complement strand
GGCGACCGCGAGACCGGCGCGCTGCATCAGCGTGTGCGGTGGCAGGGCGGCCGCGGCGGCCTGCTCGATCCGCCGCGTGGCCGCGACGTCGAACAGTGCTGCGGCGGTGGCGGTGGTGACGCGTTGCATGGTGGCGCGGGCGCGTCAGCGCAGCAGCAGGCGCTCGATGCCGAGCCCCTCGAGGTCGATGCCTGCATCCTGGCCGGCAATGAGGTCGGCCACGACCCGGGCACTGCCGCAGGACAGCGCCCAGCCGCTCGAGCCATGGCCGAGGTTGAGCCAGACGCCCGGTACGCCGCTCGCGCCGATGATCGGCGGTCCGTCCGGCAGCATCGGGCGCGCGCCCTTCCATTGCTGCACGCCGGAACGCAGGGTCGCAGCGCCCGGGAACCAGTCGTGCAGCACCTTGTAGAGCGTCTGCAGCGATGCCGGGTTCATGAGGGCCGGCGAGCCGCCGAGCTCGGCGCTCCCGGCCACCCGCACGCGCAGGCCGAGCCGCGAGATCGCCACCTTGTAGCGTTCGTCCATCACGGCGCTGCGCGGTGCATTGAGCGGTTCGCGGATGTTCGCGCTGACCGAGTGGCCGTAGACCGGCGCGAGCGGAATGTGCAGGCCCAGCGGTTTCAGCAATCGGGCCGAGTCGACTCCGGCGCAGACCACCACCGCATCGAAGCGGTGGGCCTCGGAGCCGGCGGCCAGCGCGAGGGCGGTCGGCGCCGACCGACTCATCGGCGCCAGGTCGCAATTGAAGTGGAACTGGGCGCCCAGCGCCTCGGCCTCCCACTTCAGCAACAGCGCGAACTGCCTGCAGTTGGCCACCTCGTCGTCCGGCAGATGGATGGCGCCGGCCAGAGCGGTGTCGGTGCTCAGGGCGGGCTCGATCTTCCGGGCTTCGTCGGCATCGATCTCGCGGAAGCTGCTGCCGGCGGCGCGCAGCAGTTCGAGTCCGGCCTGGACCAGCTTCTTCTCGCGCTTGGAGCGCAGCAGCACCAGGTAGCCGTCGCTGCGCTCGTACTCGAGCTCGCAGGCCTGCGTGACGGCATGCAGCCGGTTGCGGCTGTAGAAGGCAAGCCGCTGCATGCGCGAGCGGTTGGCCAGGTAGGTTTCGAGCTTGCAGGCGCGCTGCCAGCGCGCCATGAAGCCCAGATCTCGTGACGACAGCGGCCAGCGCAGCTTGACGGCGCCATGCGTCGACAGCAGCGAGCGCAGCACCTTGCCGCGCATGCCGGGCCCGGCCCAGGGGGTGACGTAGCCGGGCGCGACCACGCCGGCGTTGGCAAAACTGGACTCCTCGGCGGCGGCGCCGCGGCGCTCGAAGACCACCACCTCGTGGCCGTCCGAGGCCAGCTCCCATGCAGTGGTGACGCCGATGATCCCGGCTCCCACGATCGCGATTTTCATTCGTTTCTTTGGCGGTGAAATGTGTGAGTCGACGGCCCCGGAAGGCACGGCGACCCTGCCGACTTTATAGCGCCCGCTCGGCCTGCAGCGCGACGGCCAGAACCGCGTCGTCGTGAAGGGCGGCATGCCACAGCATCAGGCCGACCGGCAGCTCGCCCGCCGCTTGGCAGGGCAGCGAGATGGCGCAGCCGTCGAGCATGTTGATCACCGAGGGATTGCGCAGCAGCAGGCTGTTGATGCGGAAGAAGGCCTCGTCGCGCACCTCTCCGGGCGCCACGCTGGCGATGGTCGGCGCGGTGATCGGCACGGTCGGCGACAGCACGGCGTCGAACGGTTCGAGCGCCTGCTCCATGCGCCGGATCCAGCCGCGGCGGGCGTTGACGAGGTCGATGTACTCGTGCGCCTTCATGGTCGCGCCCTTGAGGATGCGCTGCGCCACGCGCGGGTCGTAGCCCGCACCGCTGCGTTCCAGCAGCAGGCGGTGCCAGGCGTAGGCTTCGGCGGCGGAGAACCCGCCGGTGGCGTTGATGACGGGCAGATCGGCCAGCGCCGGCAGGTCGATTTCCTCGATCCGGGCGCCCGCCCTGGCGAGCCCGCTCAAGGTCCGCTCGAAAGCGCTGGCGACCACCGGATCGAGGTCGTCCAGGAACAGGTTCCGGACGACGGCCAGGCGGTAGGCCGACAGCGGCGCGCTACCAGGCGTGACCCGTCGCGCGGCGAGGATTTCGTGCGCCGTGACCGCATCGCGGACCGAGCGCGTCATGGCGCAGACGGTGTCCAGGGTGGTCGACAGGGGCAGGGCGCCGTCCGACGGCACCAGCCGCGCGGTGCTCTTGAAGCCGACGATGCCGTTGAGCGCGGCCGGGATGCGGATCGAGCCGCCGGTGTCGGAGCCGAGCCCGACGAAGGCCGCGCCGCTGGCCACCGAAATCGCGGCCCCGGAGGACGAGCCGCCCGGGATGCGCGGCGTTCCGGGATCGGCGACATTGGCCGGCGTGCCGTGGTGCGGATTGACGCCGACGMCCGAGAAGGCGAATTCGGTCATGTTGGTGCGGCCCAGCAGGGCGCCGCCGGCCGCCCGCAGGCGCGCCACCGCGACTGCATCGGCCCGGGCCGCTGGTGCATGGGCCAGCACCACCGAACCGGCGGGCGTCGGCTGGCCGGCGACGTCGAACAGGTCCTTGACCGAAAAGGCCAATCCGGCAAGGCGCTGGCCGGGTACGGCGGCGGCGGCCTCCTGTCGCGCCTCGTCGAACAGGGTGCGGGTGAACGCGTGCTCGCAGGCCGGCGAGCCCGCGGTGGCGATGCTGTGCTCCATTTCGGTGCGCGCGTCGGAAGAGGTCGCCAGCAGGGCGAGGCGGGTGGCGTGCAGGTCTGGGCGCATGGTCAGAGGGCGGGTGAAGGGAGGGGTGTCTGGGTGGTGCGTGCTATACTCCTTGGGTTTCGCCCAGAGGCAAAAGCCGAGCCATAGCTGAGCTAAGGCCGAGCAAGAACCGCTTGAGCGAGACGCATCCGCAAACCAGCCCATTCAAGGTGTTGTGCGCCTTTCTTCCAATAGGAAAGCACACAAAACGGGCTGGATTTTAGACCCAACCTTTGGAGTTATTCCTATGTCGACCACCATGCGCGAAATGCTGGAAGCCGGTGTCCATTTCGGTCACCAGACCCGCTTCTGGAACCCCAAGATGGCCCCGTTCATCTTCGGCCATCGCAACAAGATTCACATCATCAACCTGGAAAAGTCGCTTCCGATGTTCCAGGATGCGATGAAGTACGCCAAGCAGCTCACCGCCAACCGCGGCACCATCCTGATGGTCGGCACCAAGCGCCAGGCCCGCGAGATCGTGGCTGCCGAAGCCCGCCGCGCCGGCGTGCCTTTCGTCGACACCCGCTGGCTCGGCGGCATGCTGACCAACTTCAAGACCGTCAAGACGTCGATCAAGCGTCTGAAGGACATGAAGGCCCAGCAGGAAGCCGGCCTCGACAGCCTGAGCAAGAAGGAGCAACTGACCTTCTCGCGCGAAATCGCGAAGCTCGAAAAGGACATCGGCGGCATCCAGGACATGAATGCATTGCCCGACGCCATCTTCGTGATCGACGTGGGCTTCCACAAGATCGCCGTGGCCGAAGCCAAGAAGCTCGGCATCCCGCTGATCGGCGTGGTCGACTCGAACCACTCGCCTGAAGGCATCGACTACGTGATCCCCGGCAACGACGACTCGTCGAAGGCCGTCATGCTGTACGCCCGCGGCATCGCCGACGCGATCATCGAAGGTCGCGCCAGCGGCGTCAACGATGTCGTCAAGGCCGTGGCCGAGGGTGGTTCCGACGAATTCGTCGAAGTCGAAGAGGGCGCTTCCGCCTGATTCGAGCTCGCTCGAGCCTGAAGAAGGGGCTTTGTTGCCCCTTTTTTTTAATCTGATTTTCGCGGTCGCCCGGCGTGGCGGCCGCCACTGACAAACCGAACGGAGTACATACA
>NZ_JBFUCI010000520.1:0-3881 GCF_056405335.1 Variovorax sp. P1_H12_2 | reverse complement strand
GCTTCGCGCTGCATGAGCTTCGTCGAGGCTGCACAGGCCCAGCTGCTGGCACCCAAGTACCTGCGCTGGCTGCTCGACGGCTGGATGACCACGCTCTGGGCGGCGCTGGTCGTGATCGTGGCGTCGACGCTGCTGGGCGTGGGGTTCGCGGCGGCACGCACCAGTGCAAGGCCGTGGCTGCGCAGGCTGGCGGCGCTCTACCTCTCGGCGTTCCGCAACACACCGCTGCTGGTGCAGCTCTTCTTCTGGTACTTCGGCGCGCCCAGCCTGCTCCCGGAGGCGGCACGCGAGTGGCTCAACGCCGGGCATGCCTTCTGGCCTTCGTTCGAAGTGCTGTCGGCGCTGGTCGGGCTCGTGCTGTATGCCACCGCCTATGTGGGCGAGGAGTTGCGCGCCGGCATGCGGGGCGTGCCGCTCGCGCAACTGCAGGCCGGCACCGCGCTCGGCTTCACGCCGGCGCAGGTGCTGCGCCACGTCGTGCTGCCGCAAGCCGTGCGGATCGCGCTGTCGCCGCTGCTTGGGCAGTACATGAACATCGTGAAGAACACGTCGCTCGCCATGGCCGTCGGCCTGGTCGAGTTGTCCTATACGGCGCGCCAGGTTGAAGCCGATACATTCAAGACCTTCCAGGCCTTCGGCTTCGCCACGCTGTTCTACGTCGTCACCATCGCACTGCTCGAGATGCTGAGCGCCCGCGTGTCGCGTCGCCAGGCGATCCTGCCTCGCGGATGAGGTGGTGATGAACGACGCGTTCGCGATGCTGGCCGACAGCCTGCCGTACCTGCTGTGGGGCGCCTGGCCGGAGGGTCCACTCGGCGGCGCGGCGCTCACCTTGCTGCTGAGCGCCGGATCGGCCGTGGCCTCGGCGGTGCTCGGCCTGCTGGGCGGCGTGGCCCTGGCGATGGCCTCGGGCCGCCTGCGCACGCTGCTCGTACTGCTGCTCGGCTTCCTGCGTGCGGTGCCGGTGCTCATGCTGATCTTCTGGACCTATTTCCTGCTGCCGATGGCGCTCGGCGTCGACGTGCCTGGCGTGCTGTCGGTCATGTGCGCGCTGTCGCTGGTCGGCGGTGCCTACCTGGCGCATGCGGTGCATGCCGGCATTCGCGGCGTGCCGGTCGGTCAGTGGCATGCCGGCCTGTCATTGGGGCTGACGCGTTGGGGCAGCTTGCGCCATCTCGTGCTGCCGCAGGCGCTGCGCATGATGCTGCCGTCCTTCGTCAATCAGTGGGTCACTCTCGTGAAGGACAGTTCGCTGGCCTACATCGTGGGCGTCGGCGAACTGTCCTTCGTCGCGGCGCAGGTCAACGCGCGCACGATGATCTATCCGGCCGAGATCTTCGTCCTCGTCGGGGCGCTCTACTGGGTGCTGTGCACGGGCCTCGACCAGGGGGCGCAGGCATTGCTGCGCGCCCGGCAACCGGGGCTGCGCTGAGGGTCGCGTGGGCACCGGAAACGAAGCCGGCGCTCTTATCTGTTTTCCGCATACCGATGCTCCGCAATCGGTGCCGAAAGCGCAGTCGGCTGGCTACGATTTCAGCCTTGGTGGCAATGCCTTGCGCCACGCCGAGTTCTCATTCATCTCCCGTCGAAAGTATTTCGTGAACGTGTTTTCCAGAAGATTCGAGCGTGCGGCTGCGGCCGCCGCGGTCGTGGCATTGATGGCGTTGATCGCCGCCTGCTCCAAGGCGCCCGATGCGCCTGCGGCCGTCGCCACGGACGCGGGCGCGCCCGTCACGGGCGGGACGCTGGTCTATCTCGAGCAGCAGGCGCACACCAACCTGTACCCGCCGGCGGGCGGCTTCTATCCGAACGGCGGCATCCTCAACCAGGTCACGGACAAGCTGACCTACCAGGACCCGAAGACGCTCAAGATCGAACCCTGGATCGCCGAGTCGTGGACCGTCAACGACGCGGTCACCGAGTACACCTTCAAGCTGCGCGAAGGCGTGACCTTCTCGGACGGAACGCCGCTCGACGCGGCCGCGGTCGCGAAGAACTTCGACACCTTCGGCAAGGGCAACAAGGAACTCAAGCAGCCGGTGTCGGAGGTGATCAACAACTACGAGCGCAGCGAGGTGATCGATCCACGCACGGTCAAGTTCTACTTCAAGAAGCCGTCGCCCGGCTTCCTGCAGGGCACCTCGGTGATCGGCTCCGGCCTTGTGTCGACAGCGACCCTGGCGCGGCCCTTCGAAGAGCTGGGCGACGCCACCAAGATCATCGGCTCCGGCCCCTTCGTCGTCACCAGCGAGACGCTGGGCAAGGAACTGCTGCTCTCGGCGCGCAAGGACTACAAGTGGGGCCCGGCCACACTGGCGCACCAGGGTCGTGCGCTGCTCGACGAGATCAAGCTCATCGTGACGCCCGAAGACAGCGTGCGCATCGGCGCGCTGGTCGCGGGGCAGGCCGGCTTCATCCGCCAGGTGCAGGCCTACGACGAGAAGCGCGTCCAGGAAGGGGGCTTTGCCATCTACGCACCCTCGACCCGCGGCGTGAACAACAGCATCAACTTCCGCCCGGACAATCCGCTGGTGGCCGACCTGCGCGTGCGCCAGGCCCTGCTGCATGCGACCGACACCAAGGCGATCGTCGAGACCCTTTTCTCGTCGAACTACCCGCAAGCCACGTCGGTACTGGCCTCGACCGCCGCCGGCTACGTGGACCTCTCCGCCAAGCTCGGCCACGACGCAGCGAAGGCCGCTCAGTTGCTCGACGAGGCCGGATGGAAGGCCGGCGCCAACGGCGTGCGAAGCAAGGACGGGCAAGAACTCGTGCTGCGTGCCTACGAGGCGCTGCCGCAGCCGCAGAACAAGGAGACGCTGCAACTGGTGGCCCAGCAGTGGGCCAAGATCGGCGTCAAGCTCGAGGTGCTGACCGGCGATGCCGGCAGCAAGACCATCGACAACCTCGACCCGGCCAAGACCGCGGTGTTCCCGACCATGGTCGGCCGCGCCGACCCCGACGTGGTCAAGAGCCAGTACTACCCGACCAATCGCAACGTCCTGCTGCAAAAGGGCGGCGTCAGCGACAAGGTCAAGGGCTTCGAGGATGCCAAGCTCAACGGACTGCTGGAAGGCATCGCCGCCGAAGTCGACCCGGGCAAGCGCCTAGCGCTGGTCGGCGAGGCGCAGAACTACGTGATCGACCAGGCCTACGTGATTCCGATCTTCGAGGAGCCCCAGGCCTTCGCGGGTGCGCCCTGGGTGAAGGGCGTGGGCTTCGAGGCCGTCGGCCGCCCGAGCTTCTACACCGCTTGGCTGGCGAAACACTGAGGCGTACCGCGCGATTCGCATGCAGGGCTTTTTTCAACCACGCCGCGCAAGGGGAGTGGCGCGCGCCGCGGCGCTGGCGCTCGCACTCGGGGTAGGGCTCGCCGGCTGCACGAAGACGGTCGACAGCGCGGCACCCGGTGCCGATGCGGCCGGGCCCGTGATCGGAGGCACCCTGGTCTATCTCGAGCAGCAGGCGCACAACAACCTCTATCCGCCGGCCGGAGGTTTCTATCCGAACGGCGGAATCCTCAACCAGATCACCGACAAACTGACCTACCAGAATCCGCAGACGCTCGAGATCGAGCCCTGGATCGCCGAGTCCTGGGAGGTCAACGACAAGGCCACCGAGTACACCTTCAGCTTGCGCGAAGGCGTCACCTTCTCCAACGGTGCACCACTCGATGCCGCGGCGGTGGCGAAGAACTACGACGCCTTCGGGCTGGGCAACAAGGCGCTCAAGCAGTCGGTGTCGGAGGTCATCAACAACTACGAGCGCAGCGAAGTCATCGACGCGCGCACGGTCAGGTTCTACTTCAAGAAGGCATCGCCAGGCTTCCTGCAGGGCACCTCGGTGATCGGCTCCGGCCTCTCGGTGATCGGCTCCGGCCT
>NZ_JBFUCI010000519.1:0-3887 GCF_056405335.1 Variovorax sp. P1_H12_2 | reverse complement strand
CTCGTGACCGGCGGCGGCACCGGCCTCGGCCGTGCGATGGCCGAGCGCTTCCTGAGCCTGGGCGCCGACGTCGCGATCTGCGGCCGGCGCCAGAGCGTCTGCGAGGAGACTGCGGCCGAATGGCGCAGCCAGTTCCCGGGCCGCCGCATCGACACCTTCGGCGTCGACATCCGCAATGCGCAGGCGGTGGACGAGATGGTCGAGAGCCTGTGGCAGTCCGGCGGCCTGACCGGGCTGATCAACAACGCGGCCGGCAACTTCGTGGCGCCGACCGAGAGCCTGTCGCCGCGGGCCTTCGACGCGGTCGCCAACATCGTCTTCCACGGCAGCTTCTACGTCACGCAGGCGGTGGGCAAGCGCTGGGTGGCCGAGGCCAAGGAGGGCAAGTGGAAGGCCGGCGATCCGTACCGCAGCGTGATGAGCATCATCGTCACCTGGGTCGACAACGGCAGCCCCTACGTGGTGCCGTCGGCGATGAGCAAGGCCGGTATCGAGGTCATGACCAAGTCGCTGGCGACCGAGTGGGCGCGCTACGGCATCCGCCTCAACGCCGTGGGTCCGGGCGAGATCCCGACCGAGGGCATGAGCAAGCGCCTGAATCCCGGCGAAGAACCCGGCGCCCGCAGCAAGGCCAGCAATCCGATGGCGCGCACCGGGCAGATGAGCGAACTGCAGAACCTGGCCGCGTTCCTGATGGCGCGCGGCCAGTGCGACTGGCTCACCGGCCAGAGCATCATGATGGACGGCGGCAACGCGCTGGCCACCGGCGGCAATTTCTACGAATTGCGCCAGTGGAGCGACGCCGACTGGCTGGCCGCGCGCGAGCGCATCGAGGCGCAGAACCAGAAGGACAAGGCACAGCGCTGAAGCCGGTCCGCTTCAGGGCCGGCTGCGCGCCGGTACCGGCCGGCGCCCCCACCAGCCCCGGACTCGGGCGGCGAGGCCCTGGTTGATCGCCAGGCCCAGCAGCACCGCCGCGGTGCCGAGCCACTGCGCCGGGCTCGGCCGCTCGCCGAAGGCGAGTGCCGCGGCCGCCAGCCCGACCACCGGCACCAGCAGCGAGAACGGCACCACGCGGCCGGCCGCATGGCGCTGCAACAGTCGGGTCCACAGCGTGTAGGCGAGCAGGGTGGCGAACCAGGCCAGGAACAGCACCGCCAGCAGGGCCCGCAGGTCGAGCCCGCCGATCTGGCGCAGCACCTGCGCCGGGCCGTCCGTGGCCACCGCCAGCAGCGTGAAAGGCAGCACCGGCACCAGGCTGCTCCAGACGATGAAGCCGAAGGGATCGTAGCCGGGCGCGGCCCGCACCGCGAAGCGCACCACCACGTTGGATACGGCCCACATCAGCGCGGCCGACAGCGTGAGGATGAAGCCGATCAGGGTCATCTGGCCCGGGCCGTCGCCGTGCGCGGCGGCGATCACCAGCAGGCCAGCGAGCGCAACCGCGAGCCCGAGCCACTGGCTGCGCTGCACCCGTTCGCCCAGCAGCGGCCCGGCGAGCAGCAGCGTGAAGAAGGCCTGGGTCTGCATCACGACCGAGGCCATGCCGGCGGTCATGCCGAGCTGCAGGCCGAGGAACAGCAGGCCGAACTGGCCCACACCCTGCGCCAGCCCGTAGGCGGCGAGATAGCGCCAGGGCATGGCCGGCCGCGCCACGAACAGCAGCAGCGGCAGCGACGCGACGGCGAAGCGCAGCGCGCCGAGCAGCATCGGGCTCAGGTCCTGCAGCCCGAGCTTCATGGCGACGAAGTTGAGGCCCCAGATCAGGACCACGCCCATCGCGGCGGCGAGGTCGCYGCGGCTCAGCGTCGTGTTCATTGGGTAGCCTCCGTGCTGCGCACTGCGGCGCGAGCTTGCTTGGAGCGGTCCGGCGCCGCGCTCATGCCGACGCCTGGCCGGCTCGTGTCCCTTGCGCGCAGCGGGCGGCCTTGAATGCCATGAACGCCTCCAGGCTGGTCTTCTTCGGCACATAGCCGAATTCGGTCTTGAGCCGCTTGTTGCACAGCACCGGGCGATAGCGCAGGAAGTCGAGTTGCTCGGGACCGTAGCGGCTGATGCCCAGCCGCGAGCCGACGGCCAGCGCGAGCTTGAGCAGCGATGCCGGCATCGACAACAGCGGCTTGCGCAGCAGCGCCGCGATCTGCGGCAACGTGAGCGCGCCGTCGCCGGCGACATTGAAGCAGCCGGTGCGGCCGGTGGTGATGGCATGGACTACGCAGCCGGTCACGTCCTCGTCCCAGATGAATACGAAGGGACTGTCGCTGCCGCGGATCGCGAGGATGCGCGGCTTGTCGAACAGCGCCGTGATCTGGTTGTGCACGTGGGTGCCCAGGATGGTGCCGATGCGCAGCACCGTCTGCTGCAGCGTGGGGTGGTCGACGCGGTATTCGGCCAGCATCTCCTCCACCTGCCGCTTGTGGTCCGAGTAGGCGAAGCTCTGGTTGCCGCGCAGCGCGTCGTCTTCGTCGATCCACGCCGGGTTGTCGGCGTGGTAGCCGTAGGCGGCGCCGCTCGAGGACACGACGATGTGCCGCACACCGTGCGCGACGCAGGCCTCGAGCACATTGCGGGTCCCGAGCACGTCGACCGAGTGCTCGAACTCGCGCGTGCTGCCGGGGCCGGGCGTGACGATCGAGGCCAGGTGCACCACGGCGTCGATCGCGTGCCGGCCGAACGTGGCACCGAGCTCCGCGCCGCGCACGTCCTGCACCGCATAGCTGACGCCGGGCACGCGCCGCGCGGCCGGCACCTCGCGCACGTCGAGGGCGAGCACGCAGTCGATGTCGGGCAGGGCGGCGAGGGCGGCCACCACCGTGCGGCCGAGGAAACCGTCGGCGCCGGTGACGAGCACCCGGCGTGCCGCGAAGGGCAGAACTACATCCATGATTCAGGCCGAACGCGCGGCCGGTGAAGACAGCGGGCGGCGCGCCCACCAGGCGGCGAGCCCGAGGCCCGCGACGATGTCCCAGAAGCCCCAGACGCCGGCGACCACCGCCATGCCGCCGAGGCCGCCGAAGAAGCTGAAAATCAGCACCAGCCCGAGGCCGGCATTGCGGATGCCGACCTCGAAGCTGACCGCGCGGCGGTCGTATTCCGCCAGCCCGGTGGCCGTGGCGCAGGCATAGCCGGTGGCGAAGGCCAGCGCGTCGTGCAGCACCACCGCCACCAGCACCAGGCCGACGTAGTCGAGGAAGTAGCGCCAGTTGCCGGCGATCGCCGCCAGGATGAAGCCGACCAGGCAGACGAAGCTCAGGATCCGGGCCGGCTTCTTGATGCGCTCGGTGAGCCGCGGCAGCCAATGGGAGCAGGCCAGCCCGATGACGAAGGGCGCGCCGATGATCGTCACGATGTGCAGCACCATCTCGGCCGGGTCGAGCGCGATGGCCTTGAGCAGCGGTGCCGCCGTGGGATGCAGCCCGCCCCAGAAGGCGAAGTTGAGCGGCATCACGACGATCGAGATCAGGTTCGAGATCGCGGTCATCGACACCGACAGCGCCACGTTGCCGCCCGCGCGGTGGGTCAGGATGTTCGACACGTTGCCGGGCGGGCAGCAGGCCACCAGGATCATGCCGAGCGCGATGCTCGGCGCCGGATTCAGCAGCAGCGTGAGCCCGAAGGTGACCGCCGGCAGCACGATGAACTGCGCCGCGATGCCGACCGCCATCGCCACCGGCATGCGCATCACGCGCTTGAAATCGGCGACGCGCGTGTCCAGCGCGATGCCGAACATCAGGAAGCCGAGCACCGCGTTGAGTGCGATCAGCGAGGCCGGATTGAAATTGAGGCGGACCTCGTCGACAGGCAGCATGGGTGGGTTTCCTCAGGCGAGCGCGGCGGCAGCGTCGCGCACCGCGCGGCGATAGCTGTCCTTGTGAACGTAGTAGGCC
>NZ_JBFUCI010000518.1:0-3906 GCF_056405335.1 Variovorax sp. P1_H12_2 | reverse complement strand
CGCTTGGCGAGTACGTGCAGCCGGCGCTCGACGCCGCGCGCCGCGGCGCCGACCTGGTGCGGGGCCTGCTGAGCTTCGCGCGGCGCCAGCCGCTGCAGGCGGCGGCGGTGCACGTGGGCGCGCTGGTCGACACCGTCGCCCGATTGGTGCGGCGCTCGCTGCCGGAAACCCTGCGCCTCGACATCGACGTCGGCGAGGTGCCGCTGTGGACCTGGATCGATGCCACGCTGCTCGAGCAGGCGCTGTTGAACCTGGTGCTCAATGCCCGCGACGCCACCGGTCCCGAAGGCCGCATCACGCTGCGTGCGCGCCGCGCCCATCTCGACGCCGCGGAGGCCACTCCGCTGCAGCTGTCCGCGGGCGACTGCGTGTGCATCGAGGTCGAGGACGACGGCGCCGGCATGGATGCCGACACCTTGGCGCACCTGTTCGACCCCTTCTTCACCACCAAGCATCCGGGCCGCGGCACCGGGCTCGGCATGGCGGTGGTCTACGGCTTCATCAAGCAGTCGGGCGGCGCCATCGATGTGCAGAGTGCGCCCGGGCGCGGCACCACGGTCTCGGTGTGGCTGCCGGCCGCCGAACCCTCGCCGGCCGACGGCGCGGCCGACGCCGACGGCGAAGCCGCCGGGCGCCCGGCCGCGTCGATGGGGTTGGCGCTGCTGGTGGATGACGACGCGCAGGTGCGACGCGTGATCCGGCGCAGCCTGCTGGAACTGGGCTATTCGGTGCTGGAAGCCGACGACGGCGCCGCCGCGCTGAGCCTGCTCGAACACACGCCGGACATCGCGCTGCTGCTGTCCGACGTCGTGATGGCGGGCGGCATCGACGGCCGCGCGGTGGCGCGCGCGGCGCGCGAGGGCGGCCGGGCGCGCGCCGTGGTGCTGATGAGCGGCTATGCGCCGGGCGACCTGTCGCTGCAGACGGATTTCCCGATGCTGACCAAGCCCTTCAGCACGGCACAGCTGGCGCAGGCGATCCAGGAGGGCGTGAGATGACCGAGTACCGAAGCGCAGGCCTGACCCACCGTTCGGCCACCGACGAGGCGACACCGCCGTCGCTGGTCTTCGTGGTCGAGGACGACCCGGCCGTGGCCCGGCTGGTGCTCTCCACGCTCGGCGAGTTCGGTTTCAACTGCGAGGGCTTCTCGAACGGCGCGAGCGTGCTTCGGCGGCTGCAGGTCGAGAAGCCCGACCTCTGCATCGTCGACCTCGGCCTGCCCGACATGGACGGCATCGACCTCATGCGGCGCATCACCGCGGCATCGAATGCGGGCGTGCTGATCCTCACGGGCCGCGGCCATCCGGCCGACCGCGTGATGGGGCTGGAACTCGGCGGCGACGACTATGTCACCAAGCCCTTCGAGGCGCGCGAGCTGGTGGCGCGGGTGCGCAGCATCCTGCGACGCCGCAGCCTGGCGCCGGGGCAGGCCACCGGCCAGCGGCGCTACGCCTCCTTCCTGGGCTGGCGCATCGACTGCGCGGCCAACGTGCTGCGCGCGCCCGACGGCACCGAGCACCTGCTGGGCACGGCCGAGACCCAGGTCCTGCGCTGCTTCGTCGAGCGCCCGCACCAGATCCTCACGCGCGAGCAGCTCATGGGCGCGCGCGACCTGCTGCCGACCGACCGCAGCATCGACGTGCGAATTTCGCGCCTGCGCAGAAAGATCGAGCGGGATCCGCACGATCCGGCGATCATCAAGACCGTGTACGGCGCGGGCTACCTGTTCGCGGCGAATGTCAGCTGGGAGTGAAGGGAGTGAACCAGCGGCATTCGCCTCGCATTGCATCGCAATGTGACGAATGATTGCATCGCGCCCCGCACGCGCAGGCCTCATCCCAGAATCATCCCGACCGATGTCCAGGAGACCAATCATGAGCGACCCCGTGGTGGAGAAGATCCAGTCGAACCCCAAGTACCTCGAGCTGCGACGCAAGCGAAACCGCTTCGGCTGGTGGCTCACGGCGCTGATGATGGTGGTGTATTACGGCTACATCGCGCTGATCGCGTTCAACAAGCCCTTCCTCGCGCAGCCGATCGGCGGCGGCGTGACCACCATCGGGATTCCGATCGGGCTCGGCGTGATCGTCTTCACGATCCTGATCACGGCCTTCTACATTCGCCGCGCCAACGGCGAGTTCGATCGCCTCACGGCCGAGATCATTCGCGAGGCCACGCGATGAAAGCCCGCCACCTCACCGTTGCCGCGCTGCTGGGCGGCGCCTGCACCCTGGCCTCGGCGGCCGGTGCCGATCTCGGCCAGGCCGCCAAGCAGCCGACCAACTGGATCGCGATCGCGATGTTCTCGGGCTTCGTGCTGCTGACACTGTGGATCACCAAGTGGGCCGCCTCCAAGACCAAGTCGGCGGCCGACTTCTACACCGCCGGCGGCGGCATCACCGGCTTCCAGAACGGCCTGGCGATCRCCGGCGACTACATGTCGGCGGCTTCCTTCCTCGGCATCTCGGCGGCGGTGATGGCCACCGGCTACGACGGGCTGATCTACTCCATCGGCTTCCTGGTCGGCTGGCCGGTCATCACCTTCCTGATGGCCGAGCGGCTGCGCAACCTGGGCAAGTTCACCTTCGCCGATGTCGCCGGCTACCGCTTCCGGCCCGGACCGATCCGCGCCTTCGCGGCCTCGGGCACGCTGGTGGTGGTGGCCTTCTACCTGATCGCCCAGATGGTGGGCGCCGGCCAGCTGATCAAGCTGCTGTTCGGGCTCGACTACTGGGTGGCGGTGGTGATCGTGGGCGCGCTGATGATGGTCTACGTGCTGTTCGGCGGCATGACCGCCACCACCTGGGTGCAGATCATCAAGGCGGTGCTGCTGCTGGCCGGCGTGAGCTTCATGGCGCTGATGGTGCTGGCGGCCTTCAATTTCAGCCCCGAGGCGCTGTTCGCCAAATCGGTCGAGGTGCGCACGAAGATCGCGGCCAATGGCGGCAAGAGCCCGGCGGAGGCCGCGGCGATAGGGCTCGGCATCATGGGCCCGGGCGGCTTCGTGAAGGACCCGATCTCGGCCATCTCCTTCGGCATCGCGCTGATGTTCGGCACCGCCGGACTGCCGCACATCCTGATGCGCTTCTTCACGGTGCCCGATGCCAAGCAGGCGCGCAAGTCGGTGTTCTGGGCCACCACCTGGATCGGCTACTTCTACCTGCTGATCTTCATCATCGGCTTCGGCGCCATCACACTGGTGCTGACCAACCCCGAGTTCGCCGACGTCGCGACCGGCACCATCAAGGGCGGCGGCGGGGCAGCCAACATGGCGGCGGTGCTGGTGGCCAAGTCGGTCGGCGGCAATGTTTTCTTCGGCTTCATCTCGGCGGTGGCCTTCGCCACCATCCTGGCGGTGGTGGCGGGCCTGACGCTGTCGGGCGCCTCGGCGGTGTCGCACGATGTCTATGCGACGCTGATCAAGAAGGGCAAGGCCGACAGCCGGGCGGAGCTCAAGGTGTCGCGCATCACCACGGTGGCGCTGGGCATCGTCGCGGTGCTGCTGGGCATCGCCTTCGAGAAGCAGAACATCGCCTTCATGGTGTCGCTGGCCTTCGCGGTGGCGGCCTCGGCCAACTTCCCGGTGCTGTTCATGTCGGTGCTCTGGAAGGATTGCACCACGCGCGGCGCGGTCGTCGGCGGCTCGCTGGGGCTGGTGTCCTCGGTGGCGCTGACCATCGTCTCGCCGTCGGTGTGGGAGGCCACGCTGGGCCATCCGGTGGGTTCGGCCTGGTTCCCCTATGCCTCGCCGGCGCTGTTCTCGATGACGCTGGCCTTCGTCGGCATCTGGTTCTTCTCGATCACCGACCGCAGCCGGCAGGCGCAGCAGGAGCGGGCCGCCTTCCCGGCGCAGCAGGTGCGCTCGGAAACCGGACTCGGGGCTTCGGGCGCATCGGGGCATTGATG
>NZ_JBFUCI010000517.1:0-3916 GCF_056405335.1 Variovorax sp. P1_H12_2 | reverse complement strand
CAACGAGGGCGTGGGCATGTTGTTCATCCATGCGCTGAGCGAAAACGCCGCCATGCTGAAGATTGCGCGCAATGCCGGCGCCACCGTGGTGCGCAGTGGCTCCGAGTCCGAAGCCCATCTCGAACTGCCCGCTGCGACCTTCGACAGCCGCATGAGCGAGATCGCACTGCAGCACTTCGCGCAGGTGGACTACCAGCTCAAGACGCGCGCCAAGCAGTTCTGGTCCTTCCTGGGCGAACTGCAGGAAATCCGCAGCGGCGTGCGCGCCGCGCGAGACAAATCCGCCGCCTGAAAAGAAACACCCCCCGAAGCGCCTGCGGCGCTTCCCCCCTCAAGGGGGGCGATACCGGCGGCCCGGCGAAGCCGGTTCCGCGGTATCTCTGGCATTTGGCTGCGCCGGTTTCATGGATCGCGATCGCGTAGTGGACCACTGGCCGCCGCCCTGAAGTCCGGCCGCGCAGCGCGCCGGTCATCGTGGGCCGCCACGGATCCGGCTTTGCCGGGCCGTCGGGGGCGCCCCCTTGAGGGGGAGGCTTGCTACACGCAGTGAGCAAGCTTCGGGGGTGGGTTATCCTCTCGGTTCCCCAACTCCGCCCTCCCGCAGTGGCCGACCCTCACCCTGATCGCGCGCCCGTCGAACGCGAAGACAAGCGCAGCTTTCTCCAGAAGCTCGCCGAATTCATCCATCCCGGGCCCGATTCCCGCGACGAACTGATCGAGACCCTCGCCGACGCCGAGGACAACGACGTGATCGGCGCCGAGTCGCGCGTCATGCTCGAAGGCGTGCTGCGCATGGCCGACATGACCGCCGGCGACGTGATGGTGGCGGCGCCGCGGATGGACCTGGTCAACATCGACGCGCCGTACGACGCCTTGCTGCACCTGGTGATCGACACCGCCCACTCGCGCTTTCCGGTCTTTGAGGGCGAGAAGGAAAACATCATCGGCATCCTGCTCGCGAAGGACCTGCTCAAGCTGCAGCGCGCGCCGGGACTGAACATCCGTGCGCTGCTGCGCCCGCCGACCTTCGTTCCCGAGAGCAAGGGGCTGAACGACTTGCTGCGCGAGTTCCGCGGCAACCGCAACCACCTGGCGATCGTGATCGACGAGTTCGGCCGCGTGGCGGGCCTGATCACCATCGAGGATGTGCTGGAGCAGATCGTCGGCGAGATCGAGGACGAGTTCGACATCGCCGAGGACGAGGGCGATATCTTCGGCCTCGCGGATCATACCTATCGGGTCTCGGGCGACACACCGATCGAGCGCGTGGCCGAGGCCTTCGGCATCCGCTTCGACGACAAGGCGCTGAGCGAGGCGTTCGACACCATCGGCGGCCTGATCGCGCACGAGATGGGCCATGTGCCCAAGCGCGGCGAACACTACGCCATCGGCGCCTTCGATTTCGTCGTGCTGCACACCAAGGGTGGTGCGGTGCGCTGGTTCAAGGTCTCGCCGGCGCGCGGCGACGACGCGGCCGATTGAAAACCTCGGTTCGCGCGCTGGGCTTCGGGTTCGCGGGGCTGGCCCAGGCGGTCTCGATCGCCGCGCCCTGGGACGGCCAGCCGCTGTGGTGGCTTCAATTGCTGTCGCTGGCCGCACTGGTCTGGCAGCTCGACGCGCTGCGTCCCGCCGAACGTGCCGCTGTCGACGGCCCGCGGCCATGGCGAGCCGCGGCGTTCCTGGGCTGGGTGTTCGCTACTGCATGGCTTTGCGGCACCTTCTGGTGGCTCTTCATCTCGATGCACACCTATGGCGGCCTGGCGGCACCGCTGGCCGCGGTGGCGGTGTTCGCGCTGGCCGCGGCGCTCTCGCTCTACTATGCGCTCGGCTGCGCTCTGTACGTGGCCTTCGCGCCGGCGAGCCCCTTGCGCTCGGCCGCTTTCTTCGCCGCGCTGTGGACGCTGGCCGAACTCTTGCGCGGCAGCTGGTTCACGGGCTTCCCGTGGGGCGCGGGCGGTTATGCGCATGTCGACGGGCCGCTGGCGGTCTATGCGCCGTGGGTGGGCGTCTACGGCATCGGGGCGATCGCCGCCGGTATCGCGACCCTGGTGCCGCTGGCCTTCCGCCATGCGCGCGGGCGCGCCTTCGCGCTGCCCGTGGGGCTGGCGCTGGTGCTGTTCTGCGTGCCGGCGCTGATCGACCTGGCACGCGGCACGCCCGCGGACGACGCTGCGCGATCGCGCGGTCGCATCGGCATCGAACTGCTGCAGGGGAACATCCCGCAGGACGAGAAGTTCGTCCCGGGCGGCGGCATCGCGACTGCGCTGCAGTGGTACGGCGAGCAGCTGCGCGACGCGAGCGCATCACTGGTCATCACGCCCGAGACGGCGCTGCCCCTGCTGCCCTCGCAACTGCCGCCGGGCTATCTGGATGCGATCGCGGCGCGCTACGCGAGCGGCAGCCAGGCGGCAATCGTCGGCCTGCCGGTCGGCGACGGCCGTTCCTACAGCAATGCGGTGATCGGCTTCCGGCCCGGCGAGGGCACGCCCTATCGCTACGAGAAACACCACCTGGTTCCCTTCGGCGAATTCATCCCGGGGCTGTTCCGCTGGTTCACCGACCTGATGAACATCCCGCTCGGCGACTTCGCGAGCGGCGGGCTGGCGCAGGCGCCCTTTGCCTGGCAGGGCCAGCGCATCGCGCCGAACATCTGCTACGAGGATCTGTTCGGCGACGAGATCGGTGCCAACTTCCGCAGCGTGGACGATGCGCCCACGGTGCTGCTCAATGTCAGCAACATCGCCTGGTTCGGCGACTCGATCGCGATCGACCAGCACCTCGCGATCTCGCGCATGCGCGCGCTGGAGTTCCAGCGGCCGATGGTGCGCGCCACCAATACCGGGGCGACCGTGGTCATCGACCATCGCGGCCGGGTGACGCACGAACTGCCGCGGCTCACGCGCGGCGTGCTGAAGGCGGAGGTGGAAGGCCGGGGCGGGCGCACGCCCTACGCGGTCTGGGTGTCGCGCTTCGGGCTCTGGCCGCTGTGGGGCCTGGCGCTGGCGGTGGTCGTGGCGACGCTGGCACTGCGACGCCGCGGAGGCCAGCCCGCCGCCGCGCCAAGTGGGGAGCGAGGGCGCCTTGGCTAGCTAGGTCCTGGCCAGCCGGCCGGCCTCGCGGTGCTGCTCGCCGGCTGCCCAGACCTGCTGTGGCGCCCTGCCGACCAATTGCTGGTAGACGCTCGGCGCGGTGGCGCCTTCGGTGGACAGCAGCAGCACGCTCGCGTCGATGCCCAGTCCGGTCTGGCGGCGCAGCTCGATATCGCGCACCAGGTGCGTCAGGCCGGCAAGGCCGGCCACGCCCGACTCGCCGCTGACCAGCGGCATGTCGGCTTCATTGCCGGCCGCGAGGGTGCGCATGGCTTCGATCGCCTCGTCGTCCTCGATGGTCAGGAAGAAGTCCATCGACGGTTGCAGGAAGCGCCACGCCAGCGGCGAGGTCTCGCCGCAGGCGAGGCCGGCCATCACCGAGTCCACCGAACCCGTGGCGTTGGCGGCCTGGCCGCGGATCGCGCTTTGATAGAGGCAGTCGGCCTGCTGCGGCTCGACCACGATGAAGGTCGGCCGGCGCGCGCCGTACCGCTCCCACAGGTAGCTGGCGACCCCCGCGGCCATGCCGCCCACGCCGCCCTGCAGGAACACGTGGGTGTAGGGGCAGCCGTCGCTAGCTTCGGCGCCGCGCTGCTCGAGAATCTCTGCGGGGATGGTGCCGTAGCCCTGCATCACGTCGCGCGGAATCTCCTCGTAGCCGTCGTAGGAGGTGTCGGAAACGACGAACCAGCCGTTCTCGGCAGCCAGGCGCGCCGCTTCCTCGACCGAGGCGTCGTAGTTGCCGGCGATGCGCACGATGGTGGCGCCGTGCGAGGCGATCGAGCGCTCGCGCTCGACGCTGACGTTCTTGTGCAGCACGATCACGC
>NZ_JBFUCI010000516.1:0-3991 GCF_056405335.1 Variovorax sp. P1_H12_2 | reverse complement strand
GAACTCTGCCTGTTCGTGCGCGGCGAGGAGCACCTGGCCTTCGCGCAGGCGCTGCGCGCGCCGGCGCTGGCGCCGCACGTGCGGCTGCACTTCGACGCCGGCGACGCTTCGCAGAAGATCGATCTGAGGCAGTTGCTGGCGCGGCACGACCCGGGCACCCACCTCTACGTCTGCGGTCCGGCCGGCTTCATGCAGGCGGTTCGCACAGCGGCCGCCCACTGGCCCGAGGACGTGGTGCACACCGAGTACTTCGCGGCCCCCGCCGATGCCGCGGGCGGCACCGGCAAGCCCTTCGTGCTGCGGCTCGCGCAGCGCAACATCCGCGTGCCGGTGGCCGGCGACCAGAGCGCGGTCGACGCGCTGCGTGGCTTCGGCATCGACATCCCGGTGTCGTGCGAGCAGGGCCTGTGCGGCACCTGCGTGGTGGGCTGCGAGGGCGAGGGCGCGGAGCATCGCGATTTCTGCCTCACCGGCAGCGAGCGCGCCCACAAGGTGGCGCTGTGCTGCTCGCGCGCCAAGGGCGAGGAACTGGTGATCGAACTGTAGGCGGCCCGCGCGGCTGCCTTGTTACCCTGTACATCCGATGACCACCGCACCGAACAGCGACGCCGCAAATGCACCGGACGAGTCCCTCGACGCGCCCGCCACGCGCGGCCGGGCGCGCAAGTACACCCAGCTGCAGGCCCTGATCCACCAGGCCGCGGTGGAGGTGTTCGCCAGCGAGGGCCTGGCCGGCGCCTCGACCCAGGCCATCGCCGACAAGGCCGGCTTGTCGAAGGCGCAGCTGCACTACTACATCGAGAGCAAGGAGGCGCTGTACCGGCAGGTGCTGCAGGGGATCATCGACGACTGGATCGGCGTCTTCGGCTTCAGCGACGAGGCCTTCGGGCCGCGCAAGGTGCTCAGCGACCTGATCCATCGCAAGATGATGTTCTCGTTCGAACACCCGCTGCGCTCGAGGATCTTCACGGCCGAGATGATGCGCGGCGCACCAGTGCTGCGGCCGCTGATGGGCCACAGCCATGAGCGCACCGACCAGGCGGCGGCGGTGATCCAGAACTGGATCGACCAGGGCCTGATGGACCCGGTGGACCCGATGCTGCTGCTGTTCCATCTGTGGGCCGTGACGCAGTTCTATGCGGACCACGCGACGCAGGTCGCGCTGTTCAGGAGAATGCCGGAGAGCGACGACAAGGACCGCCGCTACCTGATCGAGCAGGTGACCGCGTTCCTGCTGAAGGGCGCCGGGGTCCGCTAGAGGCCGCGGATGCCAAAGCTTGATGCCGCGGGGTGGCACCAAGTCGGCCTTTGGTCGATCATCGGGTCCACGCCGATGCAGCCATGCGCTGCCGGCGCACACCCGCAATGCCCAGCGCCTTCGACTTCGACCACTCGCCCTTCGACTGCCTGACGCCCGAAGAGCGCGAACGGGTGCGCGCGCAGGTCGACATCGCCTACTTCCGCGAGGGCGAGGCGATCCTCGAGGCCGGCATGGCCCCGACCCACCTGTTCGTCGTCATCAAGGGCTTCGTGCGGCAGTTCGCGCCGGGCGACAGCGAACCGGTCGCCAGCTTCGGCCCGCACGACACCTTCGACGGCCGCAGCCTGGTGGCCGGGCAGGTCAGCGGGCGCTTCGTGGCGGCCGAGGAGGTGCTGGCCTACCAACTCGCGCGCGAGGCGGTGAACGAACTGATCGCACGCAACGCGGCCTTCGGTGCCCTGCTGTTCTCCGACCTGTCGAACAAGCTGGCCACCATCGCGGGCCGCCGCGGCCAGCACGAGCTCCAGTCGCTGGCCCTGGCGCGGGTCGATGCGATTCCCGTGCGGGCGCCGCACTTCGTCGACGCCGACTGCGACGTTCTCTCGGTCGTGCGCCTGCTGCAGGCCGAGCGCAGCACCAACGTGCTGGTGCGCGACCTGGCCGGCGGCGCGCCGCGCCTGGGCATCTTCACCGTGACGGCGCTGCAGCGCGCGGTGCTGCATGGCACCCCGCTGGACCGGCTGCCGGTGCGCGAGGTGAGCAGCTTCGGCCTGATCACCGTCAACGCCGCCGATCCGGTGGGCGACGCGCTGACCGTCATGGTGCGGCACAAGGTGCACCGCGTGGTCGTGATGGCCGGCAACGGCGGCGGGGAGGTCCTGGGCGTGCTGGAGGCGCTCGACCTGTTCAGCTTCCTCTCCAACCACTCCTACCTGATCAACCGCGAGATCGCCGAGGCGCAGGACCTCGAGGCCCTGGCCCGGGCCAGCGGGCACGTCACGCAGCTGGTGGGCCTGCTGCACGGCGGCGGCACCCGGGTCGGGCAGATCGCCACGCTGGTGCAGGCACTCAACGCCCAGTTGTTCCAGCGCGCCTGGGCGTTGATCGCGCCGCCGGCGCTGGTCGCCAACAGCTGCCTGTTCGTGATGGGCAGCGAGGGGCGCGGCGAGCAGTTGCTGAAAACGGACCAGGACAACGGCCTGCTGCTGCGCGACGGCTATGCGCCGCCGGCCGACCTGGACGAGATCTGCGCCCGCCTGACGCGCACACTGATCGAATTCGGCTACCCCGAATGTCCCGGCGGCATCATGGTCTCGAGTCCGCAGTGGCGCGGCAGCCAGGCCGAGTTCGGAGAACGCGCCTGCCAGTGGCTGCTGCAGGCCGATGGCGAGCGGCTGATGGCACTGGCGATCTTCCTCGATGCCCACGCAGTGTCCGGCGACGCCGCGCTGCTGGCCGGCGTGCGGGCCCGATTGTTCTCTCTGGCCACCGACAACGACGCCATGCTGGCGCGATTCGCCGCGGCGATCGATGCCTTCGCCGACGACCCGCGCTGGTGGCAGCGCCTGTTGACGCTTGGCGAGCAAGCCGGGCAGCGCTTCGACATCAAGAAGCAGGGCCTGTTCCCGATCGTGCATGGCGTGCGCAGCCTGGCCCTGCGCGCGGGCCTGGACACGAGCTCCACCACGGGGCGCCTCGAGGCCCTGGCCGCCGGCGGCCACATCGAGCGCGAGCTCGCCACCGACGTGCTCGAGAGCCTCTATTTCTTCATGGGCCTGAGGCTCAAGGCCGGACTGGCGGAACAGGAGGCCGGGCACACGGTGACGGGCCAGATCGATCCGGCCCGCATGAGCAGTCTCGAGCGCGACCTGCTCAAGGACACGCTGGAGGTGGTCAAGCGCTTTCGCCGCATGCTGCGCCTGAGCTTCCGGCTGGACGCGCTGTGACCGGCTGGCTCTCCGCCCTCAAGCGCTGGTGGCTGCTCCAGCACCTGGGCGACCCGCGCTTTCGCTTCATGTGGGATCCGCCGCCCGCCGACGAGTGGGTGGCGATCGACTGCGAGACCACCGGACTGGACCCGCGGCGCGACGAGATCGTCGCGATCGCCGCAGTGCGCATCCAGGGCAACCGGGTGATGTGCAGCGAGCGGCTCGAGCTGCTGGTGCGGCCCGAACGCCGCAGCGTCGCCGCCGGCAGCGTGCGCGTGCACCAGCTGCGCGAGCGCGACCTGGCGCAGGGCCTGACGGCCGACGCCGCGGTGCAGCGCCTGATGCACTTCATCGGCAGCCGGCCCCTGGTGGGCTACTACCTCGAGTTCGACGTCGCGATGATCGACCGCGTGCTGTTTCCGATGCTGGGCATGGGCCTGCCGCAGCCGAAGATCGAGGTCTCGGCGCTCTACTACGACCACGTGAACCGGCGCCGTTCGCCGCACCTTCGCAATGGCGACATCGACCTTCGCTTCGCCGCCATCATGGCGGCGCTGGACCTGCCGCAGCGCCCGGCGCACGATGCACTGAACGATGCGGTGATGGCGGCACTGGCCTTCCTCAAGCTGCGCGCACTGGCGTGAGATGGCCCCCACGCTCCCTCACTTCGTGTGGTCGCTGCCCCCCGGGGGGGCCGCAGGCCGCCTTGGGGCGGCCCRGCGCCGGC
This sequence comes from Variovorax sp. P1_H12_2, assembly GCF_056405335.1. Taxonomy (NCBI): domain Bacteria; kingdom Pseudomonadati; phylum Pseudomonadota; class Betaproteobacteria; order Burkholderiales; family Comamonadaceae; genus Variovorax; species Variovorax sp. P1_H12_2. The sequence goes on along the minus strand of NZ_JBFUCI010000516.1, from coordinate 75 downwards.
CTGGCCCCCACGCTCCCTCACTTCGTGTGGTCGCTGCCCCCCGGGGGGGCCGCAGGCCGCCTTGGGGCGGCCCGG
>NZ_JBFUCI010000515.1:0-3991 GCF_056405335.1 Variovorax sp. P1_H12_2 | reverse complement strand
CTGCTGGTGTTCATTTTTTTCGTGCCGTGGCCGGACCACGTCCGCACCTCCGGCCTGTTGCAGCCGCACAACCGGCTGGGGCCCTCTACGCCCCGGCGCATGCCGTGCTGGACGCACTGCTCGTCGCCAACGGACAGGCGGTGCCGCCGGGCCAGCCACTGCTGCGCCTGTCTTCCGCGGAGTTGGACCTGCGCGCCCGCGCGAGACACGCTGTACCCGGAACACGCGGTCTACCGAGTGGTGCTGGACGCCGACCAGGCCCTGCCTGCCGCCAACCCGGCGTGGCGCGGCCGCGTCGCGATCGCCGGGCAGTGGGAGGTGCCGGCGATGCGCTTCCTGCGCAACGCGGCTTCGGTGGCTTGGCGCGAGGCTGGCTTCTGATCCAGCCGCAGGCCTCGACACCGCGCCCGCGCGATGATTCGAGCTGACCGCCAACGATCGCGAGATGACGATCGTCAGCAAGGCGCGCCGGGCTGCGCCGCGGCTCTGGGCTTCGGCTTGGCGCGGCCGCTCGACGTCGCCGCATCCAGCATCAGCGCCGCCATCTCGCGCGCCGCGACCGCGGCGCTGCTGCCCGCCCCCAACTGGCCGGAAACCGATGCGCCGTCGTAAAGCAGCACCAGTTGGGTCGCCAGGTGGTCGGGATCGGCGGCGCCGGCATCCCGGGCCAAGCCGGTGAACAGCGCTTTCATCCATCCACGGGCGTCGTCGCAGGCGGCCTTGACCGGTGTGCCCGGCTTCGACTCGGCCGCCGCCCGATTGAAGGCGCAGCCCCGGAACCCGGGCGCGGCCATCACGTCCTCCATCGCGTCGAAGACGGCGAGCAGGCGATCGCGCGGCGTCGCACCGGCCGCGATCCTGGCGCCGATGCGCGCCTCGCGGGCCTCCTGCCGCGCCTGCAGGTAGGCGCGAATCAGCGCCTCCTTGCTGCCGAAGCAGTCGTAGAGCGAGGCCTTGGCGACGCCCGCGCGCTCGATCACGCGCTCGATGCCGACCGTGTGGATGCTGCCTTCGTAGAAGAGCTCGTCTGCCGCCGCCAGCAGGCGCTCGCGCGCCGAGCGGCGTTCCGGAGCCACTGATTGTTTCGTTTCCATGGGCTTGACATTACCAGACCGGTCTGTACACTGCAAGAGCCAGACAGATCGGTCTGTATGGTTTTTCGGAGCCCGCCATGTCATCCCTTTGCCCGACCGCTCTCGCCGCACCGCCGCAGGCCCGGCGCCGCCTGTCGTCGAACGCCGCCTTCCTGCTGCAGGCCTCGATGACGCTGGGTTTCCTGGCCGGATCGAGCRCGCCGACGCCCTTCTATGCCATCTACCAGAAGCAGTGGGGCTTCTCGGCCACGATGCTCACGCTGGCCTTCGGCATCTATGCGCTCGCGGTGCTGTCCGCGCTGCTGGTCGCCGGCCGGCTGTCGGACCACGTGGGGCGCCGGCCGATCCTGATCGGCGCCGCCGCGGCCCAGGCGCTGAGCATGTGGGTGTTCGCGACCGCCCACGGCCTGCCGGACCTGTTGCTGGCGCGGGTGGTCCAGGGCCTGTCCGCCGGTGCCGCCATCGCGGCGGCCGGCGCCGGCCTGCTCGACATCGACAAGGGCCGGGGCGCGATCGCGAACTCGGTGGCACCGATGATGGGGACCGCCGCCGGCGGCCTGGTGGCCGGGCTCATGATCCAGTACCTGCCGGCCCCGATGCATCTGGTCGATGCCCTGCTCGGCGTCGTCTTCGTGCTGCAGGGCGTCGCGGTCTTCTTCATGGAAGAGAGCGCGCCCGCGCGGCCCGGTGCGCTGGCCTCGCTGAAGCCGCGGCTGGCCGTGCCGCCCGCGGTGCGGGGCCCGCTGCTGCTGGCGGCGCCGGCGCTGGTCGCGGTCTGGGCCATGGCCGGCTTCTACGCCTCGCTGGGCCCGACGCTGATCCGCAGCTTCTCGGGCACCACCTCGGTGCTGCTCGGCGGGCTGGCGCTGTTCGTGCTGGCCGGCAGCGGTGCGCTGGCGGTGTTCCTGATCCGCGAGGCTTCGCCGAGGGCGCTGATGCGGCTCGGCTCGCTGGCGCTGATCGCCGGGATGGCGATCGTCATGACGGCGATCTCGTTCCACTCGGTGCTGCTGTTCCTGGTCGGCAGCGCGATCGCCGGGCTGGGCTTCGGGACCGGCTTCCAGGGCGCGCTGCGCAGCGTGGTCGCGCTGATCGCGCCGCAGGAGCGGGCCGGCGTGCTGTCCGTGCTGTTCGTGATCGCCTACCTGGCGATGGGGCTGCCGGCGATGCTGGCCGGCTATGACGTCGCGCACCAGGGCGACATCGTGCGCACCGCGATGACATTCGGCAGCGGCGTCGTCGGGCTGTCGCTGCTGGCGCTGATGGGCACCGTGCGCCGCTGAGGCGGGAACCGGCTTCGCCGGCGCTGCGGCGCAACGCGTTCTCGATCGGCGTCAGCGGGCAGATCCAGCCTGCCGACACCACCCAGCCGGCCCACGCGCCGGCCGGCAGATGCAGCCACGCCAGCCTCGATGCGGTTCCTGCGTAGTGCCGCTTCGGTGGCTTGGCGCGAGGCTGGCTTCCGATTCAGCCGCAGGCTCCAACGCCGCCCGTCTTCTCGAGAGATGGAGCTTCCTTGAAACACGGGCGATTCAGCCTTCAATTCGGTCAACGCATCACTTGCGCTCGATCAACGATCGTGTCTGCTTGTGCCTTGCTGACGGCCGCTCCCATCGTTCCGAACATCKCGCCCCAGCTGCCAGCGGAGCCGCCCAGGCGGGTCGCCATGAAAACGTCAATGACCTCCGGCGTGGAGTGGCGCAACAGTTCGGCCCCCTGTATCGCCCGAGACAGTGCTTCGCTGGCTGGCCGTGCCAGGAACTCGTCTTCTAACATGCCTTCCACCAGCGCCGGCAAGCGCTGCACAAAGGCGTCGTACACCTTGCTCTGCCCCCGTACGCTTTGCATGTCTGCCAACAAAGCTTCCCAGCAACTGGTGTCCTTGCGCATGGCGCGGCGCACATCCATGCACATCCATGCACATTATGTTGGCCGCACCTTCCCAAACGCTGTTGAGCGGTGCCTCCCGGTAGATGCGGACCATCGGGTTCTCTTCGATGAACCCGATGCCATGGCATTGCAATGCCTCATTGGCCACGGCCGGTGGGCGCGAGCAGTTGAAGAATTTGGCCATCGTCGCGCACCCGCGCATTCCCTCGCTCTACCTGTTCAACAACTCGCCGTCGAGCGCGCCGGATGCGCTTGTCGTCGACGTTGCGGAAGAAGCGCTCGACCAGGTTCAGCCACGACGCGCTGGTCGATTCGAGCATGCCGGGCAGATAAGTTCCATGACTTCACGCGCACCGCACTATTGGCTGTCCTCGATGTTGAGGATCTTCCCCAAGCCCAGAAAATAGTTGGCAAACGCAAGCAGAGCTGCCGTCACCGCGATGTAGACAGCGGAGAGCGCCGCCAGGGTCGGGTCGGCAAACTCCCGAACGTAGTTGTACATGGCCACCGGCAGCGTCTGCGTGTCCTGTGTCGTCACGAAAAGCGATGCGGTGAATTCGCTGAATGACATGATGGCGGCGAACAGCCATCCACCGAAGAGTCCCGGAGCCAGAAGCGGAACCGTGACGGTGAAGAGCACCTTCACCGGCGACGCGCCCAGACTGGCCGCCGCCTGTTCAAGCCGTTCGTCCAGGTTCTCCATGGAGACATAGACGCTCCGGAGCACAAAGGGCAGCACCAGCATGACGTGGCACAGGATGACGATGCCGTATCCACGTTGCACCGAGGTCTGCGACACCAGGATGAGCAGGCCCAGCCCCAACGTGAAATGCGGCACCACCAGCGGCGAATGCAGGATTGCGAGGAGGAGCTGCTTGCCACTGAATTCCAACCGCTTCACGGCGATGGAAAGACAGGTCCCGATCACCAAAGCCAGGAAAGAAGACCATCCGGTGACGACCATGCTTGAGCGAAATCCTTCCTGGAAATCCGGATAGCTGAACACC
>NZ_JBFUCI010000514.1:0-3996 GCF_056405335.1 Variovorax sp. P1_H12_2 | reverse complement strand
GTACCCGGTCGGCGATGCCAGTCACTTCGGCCAGGCCGATTACCTGGGTCGTGCGTGCGAGCTTGTCCAGTTCCAGATCGCTGGCCAGCCGTGACCAGGCCTGTAGGCGCACGTGCTGCGGCGCATTGACCGAGTCGATGCCGGCAAGGGTGACGTTGCGCAGGATGAAGGGTAGGACCGAAGCAGGCAGATCCGCGCCCTGGGCCAGACCGAAAGCCGCGACCACCCCGCGATACTGGGTCTGCGCCAGCACGTTGGCCAGCGTATGGCTACCGACCGAATCAATGGCTCCGGCCCAGCGCTCCTTGGAGATCGGTGCGCCGGGTTCGCTCAGGGTGTGGCGGTCGATGATGTCAGCCGCACCAAGAGCGCATAGGTAATCGGCTTCCTCGAGACGACCAGTGGACGCGATCACCCGATAGCCGAGCTTGGAGAGCAGGGCGATCGCCACCGAGCCGGCGCCGCCGTTAGCGCCGGTCACCAGGATGTCGCCGCGCTCCGGCGTTAGGCCGCCATGTTCCAGCGCCAGCACGGACAGCATCGCGGTGTACCCAGCCGTGCCGATGGCCATGGCATCCCGGCTCGAAAAGACCTCCGGGATCTTGACCAGCCAGTCGCCGCTCACCCGCGCCTTCTGGGCGAAGCCGCCGTGGTGGGTCTGGCTCAGCCCCCTCCCGTTGGCCAGCACGCGGTCGCCGGCCACGATGCCGGGGTAGGTCGAGGTCTCGACAGTACCGGCAAAGTCGATGCCCGGAATCAGCGGAAACTGGCGAATGACCGGTGACCGGCCGCTGACAGCCATCGCGTCCTTGTAGTTCACCGTCGAATAGTCGATCGCGACGGTGACGTCGCCCGGCATGAGGTCGGCTTCGTTGAAGTCGACCAAGGCCGTGGAAATCACTTCGCCGGTCTTGGTGGCCAGCAGCGCCTTGAAGGTCATGTTCACTTCTCCTTTGAGGTTAGGGGTTTCATATGTTGAGCATCATGCTGACGCGCAAAAAAAGGGCGGATGCAAACTCAATCCTCCCCAGGGGCGAGATGCTTTCGCGCCGCCTCCAGCACCGATTTGGACAGAGGTTCTTCGTCGACCGCGCGCGCCAGTACCACCGCCCCAATCGTGGCGGCAGTCGCCAGGGCGCGCTCGTGCGCACCGGGCTGGCCCCGGTCGGCCGATTGGCGGGAAACGACGTCGATCATGTCTTTGATGCGGCGCGTGATTGCGCGCCGCACCGCCGGCGCCTGACGTGGCATCTCCGTTCCCAGGGCGGCGACCGGGCAGCCGACCTCCGGGTTCTTCACATGATCTTCTGACAGATACGCGCGGACCAGTGCCTGCGAGGATCGCTCGGCAGGCACTGCGGCCGTGATGCGCAAGAAGGTGGCGATGGCCTCGGCACCTGCGCGATCCGCCAATTCGGCCAGCATGGCCTCGCGCGAGGCGAAATGCGCATAGAACCCGCCGTGGGTGAGGCCGGCCTGCTTCATGATGTCGGCAATGCCGATGCCGTCATAGCCACAGCGGCGGATCGCGCGTGCGCCAGCTTCGACGATGCGCTCGTGTGTGGCTTCCTTGGATCGGATTGTGGATCGTTTCATATGGCGTTCACCAGCGATGAGTTCTGATCTCAATCCCTTGGCACTAAAGTACGCACCCGCAGGCGCCGCGTGCGAAAGGTGCCCCAGCCGTTGTTGAGCGCGGACTTCAGGAATGCCGGCAGCCCACCTTCGTCGGAACGTGGCGCCTTGCCTCTTGCAATGCGCTTGAGCTGGCGCGTGTACCAGAGCACCTCCAWGATCCCCATGCGATCGACCGCCTTGATGCCGGTGCTGATGGGGCGCACCTGCTGGAGGCTGTCCCGCGATTGGAGCAGGGCGGCTGGCGCGTCGGGGTCGATCGCCAGCAGTCGCGCGAGGCCCACGAGATCGAGCGCGCCGGAGCGCAGGGCCGCGTTCATGCCGGCGGCCGTGCGAAAGCCGCCCGTGACCATCAGCGGCACCTTTACGGCGGCGCGCACCTTGCCGGCAAACTCGAGGAAGTAGGCTTCGCGGGCCACGGTGGAAGCCTTCTTTGCTTCCTGCATCGCACCGCTCATGGCGGGTGCCTCGTAGGTGCCGCCAGAGATCTCGACCAGGTCGATGCCCGCGTCGGCCAACTCGCGGATCGTCTCGAGTGACTCTTCCTCGGTAAAGCCTCCGTGCTGGAAGTCGGCCGAGTTGAGCTTGATGCCCACCGCGAACTCCGGACCGACCTGACGGCGGATCTCCGCATAGACGGCGAGTACGAAGCGCTGCCGCTTCTGGGGGCTGCCGCCCCACTCATCGGTGCGGCGRTTGTGGTGGGGGGAGAGGAACTGGTTGATCAGGTAACCGTGCGCACCGTGGATCTCCACGCCGCTGAAGCCAGCCTTCTTGCAGATCGCCGCACTGCGGCCGAAGCGTTCGATGACGTCCTCGATCTCGCCCGTCGTGGCTTCGCGTGGTGTCTCGAAGAAGGCAGCCATGTCCTCGCGGAAAGGAACGGCCGAGGGCGCGAGGTTGAACGCATTCAGCCCCTTGGTCGACTGTTTGCCCGGATGGTTGAGCTGGGCCCAGATGGCCGCCCCTTGCTCAGTCGCAGCTTGTGTCCACTGGCGCAGGACAGCCAAGTCCGACTCGTCCTCGATGACGACGTTGCCAGGCTCGCCCAATGCGCGGCGGTCAATCATCACGTTGCCCGTCATGATCAGTCCCAGGCCCGAGGCGCCCCAGCGTCGGTACAACTGCACCAGGTCGGAGGTCGGACGATTGTCGTAGGTGCCCAGCGCCTCGCTCATGGCCGCCTTGGCGAGCCGGTTGCGCAGCACGCTGCCATTGGGAAGTCGAAGGGGTTGGTTCAACAGATCGGCTTCCATGGGTGGCTCAGAACGTGGTGCGGTCATAAGGGGAGACGGCCTTCGGCGGCTGCAGGAATGCCGTCAGGCCCTGGAACCACATCACCTCCAGGAAATTGCCGCTGATGGTCAAGTCCTTGCTGCCCAGGCCTCTCAGGAAAGCGGCCGGACTGTCCTTGGCCGAAAGGATCGAGAAGCCTTTGCCGGCATCCTTGAAGCTGAAGGTGAAGCGCGGCTGGTCCACGAGCCCGGCCACGGAGCGGATGGCGCCATTGCGGATCACGAAGGTGCGGCCGACACCCGCGTCGGTGCGGATCTGGAACACCAGTTCCTTGCCCGCGACGTAACGTGCGCAGTCGGGGTTGTTCTTGATCTGCCGCTGCAGCAGTTGGGTGAACATCCACAGCAGGAATTTGAACTTGAGCATGGTCGGTGGCTTCGGGACGATGGATCCGGGCTGCCGTTACTCACCGAGGAAGTGCACGGCGTGGTGCAGAAAGCGCTGCGGATACTGGAACTGCGCGCCGTGCCCGGCATCGGGGTAGATGAACAGCTGCGCGTTGGGGATGTTGCGCGCCATGTAAAAAGAATTGACCGTCGGGATCATCACGTCGTGCACGCCGTTGAGGATGAACGTCGGCTGCTGGATACCGCGCAGGTAAGCAAACGGATCGTCTTCAGCAACCTTGGGCAGGTAGTGCATGTTGGCTTCGATCTGCGCAGAGGCCACTTCGTGGGACGAAGGCGGATCCTGATCGGCGCGCCGGTGGCGGCGTTCCCAGAACTCGCGGGCGGCCTGTTTGGCGGCCTCGGACCGGCCGAAGAACAGGTACTCGAAGTCTTCGTACACCGGTACCGGTCGTGGCGCCGTGGTCAAGACCTTGGGTTCCATATCGGGGTCGCCGCCCCGCGGGCCGGTTCCAAGCAGCATCAGCTTGCGCACCAGATTCGGATGGCGCCAGGTCAGGTCCAGCGCCTGGAAGCCACCGAGCGAGAAGCCCAGGACGTCGATCTGCTGCAAGCCTAGCAGGCTGCTGAAATACCTCACCGGATGGTCCCCCGAAAGTGGGCCTGAGGCGTTGTCTTCGCAGACCCACGAAACCTGCTCCGATGCGCGGCCCTGACA
>NZ_JBFUCI010000513.1:0-3997 GCF_056405335.1 Variovorax sp. P1_H12_2 | reverse complement strand
ATGCTGCCGTCCCTGGGAGATCTGGGTATCCGCCCTGCCGCCCTGTCCAGCATCGGACCCCGCTATCTAGGCGCCGCTCGCACGCCAGGTAGGAGGAATTGAGTCCACGTCGACGCATTCAGGCGCTCGGCAGCAGTGCCTTGTCGATGAGTGCTTGGTTTGGGAATTCCAAGCGCCGGAGTCGGCCGACAACAATGTGCAAAACAAAATGCTCTATTACTGGGCAATGCCGACATGGCCGTGCCAAGCCGCACCAGGAAATGCCAAACCGGCGCCGGTGCTACTCCGGTGCACGTGCGGCAGTGATGCGCAGACAGTCCATCAGCTGCTCCGTCGCAGGGGGGCGAAGGCGTCCCTTCAAGGTGATCATTCCCACTGGCGGCAGCTCGATCGGCACCTTGAGATTCAGCACCCTGATAAGACCCTCTGCCTCGAAATGTCGCGCCACGCCGCGAGCAAGGAACCCCACTGCGGGGCGTTCGCGGACAAACGTCRAGGTCGCAAGGAACGAGGCCGTCTCGACGATGTCGGCAGGTGGCGCAAGCCTGTGCTTGTAGAACATCTGCTCGAGCTTGACGCGCGATGACGCCCACGGTGGCGGAACGACCCAGGGAACATCGACGAGTTTTGTCCAATCGATTCTCGCGTCACGGGCAAGTGCGTGGTCGGGACGCACAACGATGCACATCGGCTCGGTGTAGAGCGTCTCGGTGTCCAGATCGGGCGACGCGTAGCCGGGCTCCAGTCGACCGACGAAAAGATCCAGTTCGCCGACGCGCAGCCTCGGAAGGAGTCGCGTCAGATCGCCCTCTTCCACCAGCACCGTGGTGCGCGCCGAACGTTGTTTGAGCAATTCGACGGCACGCACAAGCAGGGAGGGTATCGCCACCACCATTGCTCCGACGCTGGTGCGGCCGGCCGCGCCGCCGGCCACGGCGGCGATCTCATCGCGCGTGCGACTGAAATCTGCCAGCACCGAACGGGCGAAGCGCACGACGGCCTGACCATAGGCCGTGGGTTCGGTGCCGCGCGTGGACCGCACGAACAGGTCGAGCTCGAACATGCGTTCGATTTCGACCAGCGTCTTGGACACTGCCGGCTGGCTCACCGAAAGAAACTCGGCGGCGCGGCCGAGGTGCCGGAATTCATCCAGCGCCACCAGCAGTTGCAGGTGCCGCAGCTTCAGGTTGGATCGCAGTACCCGGTCGATCTCGGCCATGTGGACTCCATAACCGAAAAGGAATGAAGAGAGTCTGTTTTCTGATTGGATTGTAATGATCAAAGGACGAACAATCCGGTCTCCACGCCGAATAACAGGAGACAAAACGATGAGATCCGATCGCCGCCAGTTCATGCTCGGCAGCCTCGCTGCCGCCGTGCTTCCGCTTTCCACTACCCGCGCTTTCGCGGCCGCTTACCCGGATCGTCCGGTGACATTCATCTGTCCGTGGCCGGCGGGCGGCACTGCGGACGTCACGATGCGCGCGCTCTGCTCGGCCGCCGCCAAGGAACTCGGCCAGTCGGTCGTCGTGGACAACAAGGCCGGGGCGTCCGGCATGATCGGTCTGAAGGCGCTGGCCTCCGCGAAGCCCGATGGCTACACCATCGGACAGATCCCGATCTCGGTGACGCGCTTCTCGCAACTGGGCACGGTCCAGATCGATCCGATGAAGGACCTCACCTACATCGCCCGCGTCTCGGGCCAGACCTTCGGCATCGCCGTGCGTGCCGAGGCCCCGTGGAAGACGCTCAAGGATCTGGTGGCGGACGCCAAGGCGAACCAGGACAAGATCACCTACGGCACCGCGGGCCTGGGCGGCGCGACGCATGTCGGCATGGAAGAGTTCGCCATGGCCGCAGGCGTCAAGTTCAATGCGATTCCCTTCAAGGGCGGGGCCGAGGCGCTGCAGGCTCTGATGGGCGGCCATGTCGACGTGCTTGCCGATTCGAGTTCCTGGGCACCGCACGTGAAGGCCGGCAAGCTGCGCCTCCTGGTGACTTGGGGGGAGCAGCGCACCACCGAGTTCAAGGACGTGCCCACGCTCAAGGAGTCGGGCTACAACGTCGTCGTCGATGCGCCCAACGGCATCGGCGCTCCCAAGGGCATACCGGCCGAAGTGCTGGCCAGCCTGCGCGCTGCGTTCAAGGTCGCAGCGTCAAGCCCCGCGTTCACGGCGGCCTGCGCCCGGATCGATGCGCCCTTGCTCTACCTCGACGCGCCGGACTACGAGAAGTACGTGGCCGCGAGCTATGCCAAGGAGAAATCACTGATCGAACGGCTCAAGCTCAAGGAACTGATGAGCAAGAACTGAACGCCGGAGATCGTCATGACTGCAACTCTCGCCCCTGCGACGCCGACGGTCGCCACCGCATCCGCGCTGATTCGGCTGCACGCCAGCGACAACGTGTTGATCGCGCGCTCGCCGATCGGCCTCGGGCAGGAGCTGCCCGAGTTCGGCTTGCGCATGCGCGCCCAGGTGCCGGCCGGCCACAAGATCGCAGCGCGACGCATCGCGGCGGGCGAGCCGGTGAAGAAGTACGACACCGTGATCGGTGCGGCCATGCGCGACATCGAGGCCGGCGAACACGTGCACACGCACAACCTGGAGCTGATCGACTTCGACCGCGACCCGGGCTTCTGTGAAGACGTGCGGCCCGTCGACTACGTGCCGGAAGCCGAGCGCGCCACCTTCATGGGCATCGTTCGCCCCGATGGCCGCGTCGCGACGCGCAACTTCATCGGCCTGATCTCGTCGGTGAACTGCTCGGCCACCGCCATTCACCACATTGCGGCGCACTTCACGCCCGAGCGGCTCGCGGCCTTTCCGAACGTCGATGGCGTGGTCGCCTTCGCGCAGACCAGCGGCTGCGGCATGTCATCTCCCAGCGAGCACTTCGATGTGTTGCGCCGGACCATCGCCGGCTACGCGCGCCATCCCAACCTGGCCGGCGTGCTGATCGTCGGGCTGGGCTGCGAACGCAACCAGGTGGCCGACCTCGTCGCCTCGCAGGGCCTGACGCTCGGCAGCCACGTGAAGACCTTCGTGATGCAGGACACGGGAGGTACCCGTGCAACGATCGCTGCAGGCATCGCCGCCATCGAAGCCATGCTGCCGGCCGCCAACGACATCCGGCGCCAGCCCGTCAGTGCGGCGCACCTGAAGATCGGACTCGAATGCGGGGGCTCCGACGGCTTCTCGGGCATCACCGCCAATCCGGCCCTCGGGGCGGCGATGGACATCCTGGTGCGCCATGGCGGCACCGCGATCCTTTCGGAGACGCCCGAGATCCACGGCGTGGAGTTCATGCTGACCCGCCGCGCGGTCAGCCCGGAGGTCGGGCAGAAACTGCTCGATCGGCTCGCCTGGTGGGAGGAATACACGCGCGGCCACAACGGCCAGTTCAATGGCGTCGTGGGCCCCGGCAACCAGGCCGGCGGCCTGGCCAACATCTTCGAGAAGTCGCTGGGCTCGGCCATGAAAGGCGGCACCACGCCGCTGCAGGCGGTGTACGAGTACGCCGAACCGATCGACAAGGCCGGCTTCGTCTTCATGGATTCCCCCGGCTATGACCCGGTCGCGTCCACCGGACAGATCGCCAGCGGCGCCAACCTGATCTGCTTCACGACCGGGCGCGGCTCGATGTTCGGCAGCAAGCCGGCACCGACGATCAAGCTCGCGAGCAACACGCCGATGTTCACGCGGCTGGAAGAGGACATGGACATCAACTGCGGCGCGGTGCTCGACGGCGAAGTCGACGTGCAGCAGATGGGGCAGCGCATCTTCGACCAGATCCTTCGCGCCGCCTCCGGAGACAAGACGAAAAGCGAACTTCTGGGCCTCGGCGACCACGAGTTCGTGCCCTGGCACATGGGCATCGTCAGCTAGTGCCGCTGGCGAACCAACCCCGGGCGACGCGCCGATGCGCGGCCTCCGACACCCGTTTTTTTCCTCCTGATTCAAGATCGACGAAACACACATGTCGCTGACCATTCAAC
>NZ_JBFUCI010000512.1:0-4004 GCF_056405335.1 Variovorax sp. P1_H12_2 | reverse complement strand
GTCTGGGCTCGCCCTGGGAGGACGTGGCAGCCGACGCCGATGGCGTGACGGTCACCCTGCCGGACGGCGGCAGCGAGCGCTTCGACGCGGTGATCTTCGGCACCGGTTTCGACGTCGACCTGATCGACCGGCCCGAGATCGCAGGTTTCACCGCGCAGATCGACACCTGGGCCCGCCACGTCTCGGCGACGGAGGCCCAGCACCATCCCGAACCGGCGCGCTTTCCCTACCTGGGACCGGGCTTCGAGCTGCGCAGCGCCGAGCCGGCGGGCCCTCGGGCCCCGGCGCTGGCCCGCATGCGCCTCTTCAACTGGGGTGCGACCATGAGCCATGGCGCGCTGGCCGGCGACATTCCCGGCCTCGCGATCGGCGCCACGCGGCTGGCCCAGGCGATCGCGCGCGACCTGTTCGTCGAGGACGCCGACCGCCACTGGGAACTGCTGCAGGCCCACGACGAGCCCGAGCTGGCCGCGACCCGCTGGTACGTGCCGCCCGGCGGCGCGGATTGATTCAGAAGCGCCGGTTGTCGGTGAAGTTCAACCTCGAACGCCTGGCGGCGGACGGGGTCCGATCGGTCTACGGCGTCGGCCTTGCGTTCGAGGACGCGGGCGCCTGAGCGCCGTCGGACCCGGCGAGCCGCTACGCCCCGGGCGCTTCGGCGTCGCCCTGCTTCTCGGCCCACCTCTTCAGCAGAGGTCCGATGAGATCCACCGGCAGCGGAAACACGATGGTCGAATTCTTGTCGGCGGCGATCACCGTGAGGGTTTCCAGGTAGCGCAGCTGCAGCGCCTGCGGATGGCGGCCCAGGATCTCGGCCGCCTCTGCGAGCTTCACCGAAGCCTGCAGCTCGCCTTCGGCATGGATCACCTTGGCGCGCCGCTCGCGTTCGGCTTCGGCCTGCCGCGYGATCGCGCGCACCATGTTCTCGTTGAGGTCGACGTGCTTGATCTCGACGTTGGTCACCTTGATGCCCCAGAGGTCGGTCTGGGCCGCGAGGATCTTCTGGATGTCGAGGTTGAGGCGCTCGCGCTCGGACAGCAGATCGTCCAGCTCGTGCTTGCCCAGCACCGCGCGCAAGGTGGTCTGAGCCAGCTGGCTGGTGGCCTCGAGGTAGCGCTCGACCTGGATGATGGCCTTCTCGGGATCGATGACGCGGAAGTAGAGCACCGCGTTCACCTTGACCGACACGTTGTCGCGCGTGATCACGTCCTGGCTCGGGATGTCGAGCACCATCACGCGCAATCCCACGCGCACCATCTGCTGCACGCCCGGGATCAGGATCACCAGCCCCGGCCCCTTGACCTTCCAGAAGCGCCCCAGCTGGAACACCACGCCGCGCTCGTACTCGCGCAGGATGCGCAGCGAGGCCGCCGCGATCATCGCCAGCAGCAGGATGAGGAGCGCCACCAGGACGACACTGAAGTTGAAGAACATGGTTCAAGCCCTTGCCGGGCCCTCCGGGTTGTCTTCGGCCACCTGCAGGGCCAGCCCTTGCACGCGGGTCACGCGGATGCGCCGCCCCGGGCGCAGGCCGTCCGCGCCGCTCACCTTCCAGTAGTCGCCCTGGATCTGGGCCCAGCCTTCGCCGTTGGCGAACTCGACCAGTTCGCCGGTGGCGCCCACCAGCGTCGCGACGCCGACCACCTGCGGCCGCCRCCGGCTCTTCGCGGCGATGCCGGCCACCACGAGGATGAAGACCGCCGAGGCCGCGGCCAGCACGGCGATCAGCCACAGCGGCACGCCGAAGCCCGGGGCGTCGTTGTCGATCAGCAGCACGGCGCCGATCGAGAAGGCCGCGATGCCGCCAATCCCCAGCACACCGAAGGTCGGCAGGAAGGCCTCGGCGATCAGGAAGRCCACGCCGAGGAAGATCAGCCCCAGGCCGGCATAGTTGACCGGCAGCATCTGCAGCCCGTACAGCGCCAGCATCAGGCAGATCGCGCCCACCACGCCGGGCAGCACGAAGCCCGGATTGGAGAACTCGAACAGCAGGCCGTAGATGCCCACCATCAGCAGCACCAGCGCAAGGCTGGGCTCGGTGACCACCGACAGCAGGCGGCTGCGCCAGTCGGCGTCGAACACCAGCACCTGGGCGTGCCGCGTCTCCAGCCGCACATCGCCCAGCGGGGTGCGCACCTCGCGGCCGTCGACCTGCCGCAGCAGGTCGGCCACGTCCAGCGCGATCAGCGTGATGACGTTCTTCTGCAGCGCCTCCGAAGCCGACAGGCTGACGGATTCGCGCACCGCCTGCTCGCCCCAGTCGGCGTTGCGCCCGCGCAGCTGCGCCAGGCTGCGGATGTAGGCCGAGGCGTCGGCCAAGCGCTTGGCCGCCATGGCATCCGGCGCCGCCCCGGACCCCTGGCCGTCGGGCTTGGCCGTCGGGGCCGACGGTGTCGGCATGCCGATCTCGACCGGCGTCGCGGCACCGAGGTTGGTGGCGGGCGCCATGGCCGCGATCTGGCTGGCGTAGAGGATGTAGGTGCCTGCGCTGGCGGCGCGGGCTCCGTCCGGCGCCACGAAGGTTGCCACCGGGATCGGGGAGGCGAGGATGTCCTTGATGATGCGGCGCATCGAGCTGTCGAGCCCGCCGGGGGTGTCGAGCAGGATCACCGCGAGCCGGGCTTGCTCCTGGGCTGCCAGCCTGAGTCCGCGGTGCAGGTAGTCGACGGCGGCAGGGCCGATCGCGCCGTCGACCTCCATCAGGACGACCGTGCCGGCTTGCCCGGCGGAAGAGGCGTCGGCCGAGGCGGCGGTGGCAGGCACGGCTTGGGCATGGGCCGCTCCCACCGCGCAGGCAAGGAGGACCAGTCCCACCAACCATGTTCTGGCGTACGCCATTGCTCATTCTAGGGATCGGGCCGAGCGCTGTCACATCGTGGGCATTCAGAGCAACGGGAGAAAACCGAAGCGGCCAAACACCATGGGCGCAAGTTGTCTATGCGGTTGCGTGTTGACACCCGCGCGCCGCGGAGATCGAATTCAGCCGGGGCGAACTGGCGGACTACTCACAAGGCGAGGGCTGGGAAGTAACGATCTAGGAGCACTCATCATGCGAAAAAGAGCATTGGCGGCAGCCGTGTGCCTCGTCTTCCTGAGCTTTCCGGCATGGCCTGCGGGCGGCGGCGGCGGCGGAGGCGGCGGAGGCGGTGGGGGTGGCGGCGGTGGGGGTGGCGGCGGTACCGAAGTGAAGAACGTCGACCCCAACTACCGCGCCGGGGAAGCCGCCATCAAGGCGGAGCAGTGGACCGACGCCGTCGGGCGGCTGACCCTGGTGATCCAGACCGACCCGAACAACGCGGACGCCTGGAACCTGCTGGGTTTCGCCTACCGGCACATGGGCGACATGGACAACTCCTTCAAGCACTACGAAAGAGCCCTGCAGATCAATCCCCGCCATCGCGACGCCCACGAATACATGGGCGAAGCCTATCTCCAGGTGGGACGTCTCGAAGATGCCGAAGTGCATCTGAAGGCACTCAACAAGCTCTGCTGGCTGCCTTGCGAGCAGTACACGGAGCTGAAGGAGAAGATCGAGAACTACAAGCGAAACAAGACCTAGCAGGCCGCTGAAGTACCAGGCGAGCCGCAGTCATCCGGCGTCCTGAAGTGGGCGGTTGCGGGATTTCGACGTTTCAGGCTCGCTGCCGTCGCCGTTGTCCCGCTTCGAGGGCCCGTTTTCGGCTCTCGTTTCCCCTCTACGGGGTCAACGGACGGACTTCTGCCAAGGTCCGCATGCGCACGAGGTTGTAGGCGGCCATCGTCAGCACGAACAATTGGTCGACCTTCTTGATGCCGCGCACCATCACCTGGCGGATGGGGCCGACGAACTTGGCCCAGCCGAAGCCTTGCTCGATCAGCTTTCGCTTGCGCTGAGAGATCGCATAGCCCTCGCTCTGCGCGATCTCGTCGGCCACCGCCGAGCGACGTCCCGACTTGTTCTGCGCCACATGCGGCGTGACCTTCATGCGGTGCAGCTCTTCGATGAACTCGGCCGCGTCATAACC
>NZ_JBFUCI010000511.1:0-4030 GCF_056405335.1 Variovorax sp. P1_H12_2 | reverse complement strand
CTCTACGATTTCGGGCCCGGCAACACGGTGCCGGCACCGGCTGCCGCCGCCTCGCCGGCCCCGCGCGCGCGGCCGATGATCGCGCTGGCCGAAGTCGATGCCAATTCGCGGCTCGACGGCACCCAGCTGCTGTACCGCCTCGGCTACGCGGATTCGAACGAGTTGCGGCCCTACGGCCAGTCGCGCTGGAGCCAGCCGCCGGCGCAGCTGCTGCGCCAGCGCCTGCGCGAAGCGCTCTCGGCCGGCCGCACGGTGCTGGGCCCGGAGGAGAGCGCCACCATCGCCCGCAGCGCGGGCCGCCTGCCCGACACCCTGCGCGTCACGCTGGAGGAGTTCAGCCAGTACTTCGAGTCGCCCGAGCGCAGCATCGGCCTGGTGCGCGTGAGCGCCACGCTGACCCGCAGCCAGCCCGCCGGCGACAAGGTGCTGGCCCAGCGCAGCTTCACGGTCCGCAAGCCCGCGCCGACCCCCGACGGGCCCGGCGGCGTCAAGGCCCTGGCGGCGGCCAGCGAGGTCGTGGTGGCCGAGCTGGTGGCCTGGGTCGACGCGCAGTAGGCCGGCGCGTCCGAGACCATCGGCAGCCGCCATGCGCATCGGCATCATCTCCGACACCCACGGGCTGCTGCGGCCCGAAGCGCTGGACTTCCTGCGCGGCTGCGATCACATCGTGCACGGCGGCGACATCGGCGGGCTGGAGATCATCGACGCCTTGTCCGCGCTGGCGCCGCTGACCGTGGTGCGCGGCAACAACGATGGCGCTGCCTGGGCCGAGGCGGTGCCGGAAACGGCGCTGCTGGAAGCCGGTGGCCTGCGCCTCTTCGCGATCCACGATCTGGCGCAATTGCGCATCGACCCGGTCGCGGCCGGCATTCGCGTCGTGGTGTCCGGCCATTCACACCGCCCGCGGGCCGAGCAGCGCGGCGCGGTGCTCTATCTGAATCCCGGCAGTGCGGGGCCGCGCCGCTTCAGGCTGCCGGTCTCGGTGGCCGAGCTGCGGATCGATGGCGAGGCGATCGTGCCGCGCATCGTCGACCTGGGCGCGTAGCGCTCAGGTGGCGCGGTGCAGCACCGGGAACAGGGTGCCCAGCCCGTCGGCCATCACCTCGACCGCCAGCGCCGCCAGGATCAGGCCCATCAGCCGCGTCATGACGTTGATGCCGGTCTTGCCGAGCACCCGCGAGATCGGTTCGGCCAGCGAGAAGGTGACGCCGGTGGCCAGGCCGATCACCACGCCGTACCCGACCAGGATCGCGAGCTCCCAGACATGCTGCGTCCGGTCGGCGAAGATGACCACCGTCGACATGGTGGCCGGGCCGGTCAGCAGCGGGATGGTCAGCGGCACGACCGCGATCGAGGCGCCGAGCGATGCCTTCACCTCCGTCGCGCGGATCTCCTCCTTGTTGGTCTTCGACTCCGCCGGCTCGGCGTTCAGCATGGAGAGCGAGCTGATCAGCAGCAGCATGCCGCCGCCGACCTGGAAGCTCGCGATCGAGATGCCGAAGAAGGACAGCAGCTGCAGCCCCAGCAGCGCGCTGACCGCGATCACGATGAAGGCGCTGAAGGCCGACACCCAGGCCGTGCGCTTGCGCTGCTGGTCGGTGCAGCCCTGCGTGTAGTGGATGAAGAAGGGGACGATCGCCAGCGGGTTCACGATGGCCAGCAGCGTGATCAGCGGCTTGATCAGATCCATCGCGGGGGGCGCCATCAGCGTCCACCCGTGACGTCGAGGAAGGTTCCGGTGACGTAGCCGGCCTCGGCCGACAGCAGCCACAGGATGCCGTGGGCCACCTCGTCGGCGCTGCCGGTGCGTTTCATCGGCACGGTCGAGGCGAGCTGGAAGGCGCGCTCGGGCAGGCCGCCCGAGGCGTGGATCTCGGTGTCGATCAGGCCCGGGCGCACCGCGTTGACGCGGATGCCTTCTTCGGCCACTTCCTTGGCCAGGCCGATCGTGAAGCTCTCGATCGCGCCCTTGCTGGCGGCGTAGTCCACGTACTGGCCCGGCGAGCCCAGGCGCGCGGCCGCGCTGGAGAGGTTGACGATCGCGCCGCCGCCGCCGCCATGCTTCGTGCTCATGCGCCGCACCGCCTCGCGGGCGCAGACGAAACTGCCGATCACGTTGATGCGCAGCATGCGTTCGAGCCGCGCCACGCTCATCTGGTCGACGCGCGACTGCATGTCGACYACGCCGGCGTTGTTGACCAGCGCCGTCAGGCGGCCGAGCTTGGCGTCGACCTTCTCGAACATCGCGAGCACCTGCGCCTCGTCGCCGACGTCGGCCTGGACCGTCATCGCGGTGCCGCCGGCGGCGCGGATGGCCCGCACCACTTCGTCGGCGGCCAGCGAGTTGCTGGCATAGTTGACCGCGACCGCGTAGCCGCGGCGCGCCGCCAGCAGCGCGGTCGCGGCGCCGATGCCGCGGCTGCCGCCGGTGATCAAGAGCACCTGGTCCAAATCCCACCTCCTGCACGAAAGCCGCGCGTCAGTTAAAACCACAGCGGATTACATCATCGAGGAGACGCTCTTGAGCCGCAGCATCGACTACTACTTCACGCCGCAGAGCCCCTGGACCTACCTCGGCCATGCGCGCTTCGCCGCCATCGCGAAGGCCGCGGGCGCCACGGTGCGCGTTCGGCCGATCGATTTCGGCGCCGTGTTCCCGGTCTCGGGCGGGCTGCCCCTGGGCAAGCGCGCGCCGCAGCGGCAGGCCTACCGCCTGGTGGACCTGGCCCGCTTCTCGCAGCACCTGGACATCGCCCTGAACCCCAAGCCCAAGTTCTTCCCGGTGGCCAGCGACGATGCCGCCCGGCTCATCATCGCGGCCGACCTGCACGACGGCACCGAGGCCGCGATGAAGCTCTGCGGCGCGGTGTTCGCAGCGGTGTGGGTTCAGGAACGCAACATCGCCGACCCCAAGGTGCTGGAAGCGCTGGCGGCGGAATGCGGGCTCGACGCCCGCTGCGCCGGCCAGGCGCAAAGCCAGGCGGTGCAGGAGCGCTACGAGGACTACACGCAGCAGGCCATCGACACCAAGGTCTTCGGCGCCCCGAGCTACGTGATCGACGGCGAGATCTTCTGGGGCCAGGACCGCCTCGATTTCGTCGAACGCGCCCTCAAGCGCCAGGCATCCACCACCGGAGCATGACCATGGGCCAATTCATCGATCTCACAGCCAGCGACGGCTTCAGCTTTCCCGCCTACGTGGCCGAGCCGGCGGGCCAGCCCCGGGGTGCCGTCGTCGTGGTGCAGGAGATCTTCGGCGTCAATTCGCACATTCGCGCGGTGGCCGACGGCTATGCGGCCGAAGGCTACCTGGCGGTGGCGCCGGCGACCTTTCACCGCGCGCGGCAGGGTGTCGAGCTGGGCTACACCGACGACGACCTGAAGGCCGGCTTTGCGCTCAAGACCGCGGTCGAGGCCCTGCCGGCGCCCGGCGTGCTGCAGGACATCCAGGCCGCGGTCGATCACGCGGCGCGGGCGGGCAAGGTCGGCATCGTGGGCTATTGCTGGGGCGGCCTGCTGACCTGGCGCGCGGCGGCCGGCGTGTCGGGCCTGGCGGCGGCGGCCCCGTACTACGGCGGCGGCATGACCACGCCGAAGGAAAGCGCGCTCGAGCCCAAGGTACCGGTGCTGGTCCATTTCGGCAGCAACGACCATTGGATTCCGCTCGACACCGTCGATGCCTTCAGGAAGGCGCATCCCGAGGTCGAGGTCCAGGTCTACGAATGCGGCCACGGCTTCAACTGCGACCAGCGCGGCTCCTACGACGCGTCGGCGGCCAGGCTGGCCAAGGAGCGCACGCTGGCGTTCTTCGCCAGGCACCTGGGCYGAGCCGGCCCCCCGCGCCGGCCGTCGCCGGTTCGCGCCGTCCGCGCGGGTTTCAGGCAGCCGGCGGCTGTTTTGCGCGTCGGCCGCCGGCCGCGGGGCGGCTTTCCTCGGATTCGGCCTGGGGCTCGGGGTCTCGCACGCGCGCTTCGAGAAAGTCCAGCAGCGCCCGCAGCGCGGCACTGTTGTGACGGCGCTGCGAATAGGC
>NZ_JBFUCI010000510.1:0-4034 GCF_056405335.1 Variovorax sp. P1_H12_2 | reverse complement strand
GTGCTGCACCTCGGGCTCGGCTCTTTCCATCGCGCGCACCAGGCGCTGTACCTGCAGCTGTTGATCGACGCCGGCGACACCCGCTGGTCGATCACCGGCGCCAATCTGCGGCCCGACATGGCCGAGGTCGAATCCGCCCTGCGCGCGCAGGACGGCCGCTACACGCTGGAGACCGTGTCTCCGGCCGGCGACTTCCGCTACCAGCGCATCGCGTCGATCCGCGAGGTGCTGCCCTATGACGCCCGCCTGGCGGCGGTGATCGCCCGCGGCGCCGAGCCGCGCACGCGGGTGATCTCGTTCACGGTGACCGAGGCCGGCTACTACCTCGACCCGCAGGACCGGCTCGACCTCACGGCGCCCGACATCGCCGGCGACCTCGAGCAGGCGCGCCGAGGCGTCGCCGGCGGCACGATCTATGGCGCGATCTGCGCCGTTCTCCGGGCGCGCCGGGCCGCGGATGCGGGCCCCGTCACGCTGCTGAACTGCGACAACCTGCGCCACAACGGGGACCGCTTCCGCAAGGGCCTGATCGAGTTCATCGAGCGCGCCGGCGAGAGCGGTCTGCTCGACTGGGTGCGCAGCCAGACGAGCAGCCCGAACGCGATGGTCGACCGCATCACCCCGCGGCCGCCGCCCGAACTGCGCCGGCGGGTGCGCGAGGCCACCGGCTGGGACGACGCCGCGCCGGTCACCAGCGAGAGCTTCATCCAGTGGGTGATCGAGGACCGGTTCATCCACGGACGACCCGACTGGGGGCGCGTCGGCGTGCAGCTGGTCGATTCGGTCTCGCCCTACGAGGAAGCCAAGATCCGCATCCTCAACGCCAGCCACAGCGGCATCGCCTGGGCCGGCACCCTGGCCGGACTGCAGTACATCCACGAAGGCACGCACACCGCCGCCATCCGGCGCATCGCCTATGACTACGTCACGGACGATGTCATCCCCTGCCTGGACCGGCCCGGGCAGCCGAGCCCGGTCGACCTGCCCGCCTACCGCGACGTGGTGCTCGACCGCTTCGGCAATCCGGCCATCCGCGACACCAACCAGCGGGTGGCGATGGACGGCTTCTCGAAGATCCCGGGGTTCATCGCGCCGACGGTGCGCGAGCGGCTTTCGCGCGGCGAAGGCATCGCGAGCGTGGCCATGCTGCCGGCCCTGTTCCTGGCCTTCCTGCAGCGCTGGCACCAGGGCACCCTGCCCTACACCTACCAGGACCAGGGCATGGACGAAGGCGCCGCGCATGCGATCTGCGCCGCCGCCGATCCGGTGGCGGCGCTTTGCGCCGACCACGGACTGTGGGGCGACGCGGCCGGCGATGCGCGGCTGGTCGCGGCGATGCGCGATGGCGCCGCGCGGGTCCGGCAATTCATCCAGGGAGCCACGAAATGAGCGGCCGTCTTGCACAACGCCATGTCCTGATCACCGGTGCCGGCGGCGGCATCGGGCTCGCGATCGCCGAGGCCTGCCTGGCCGAAGGTGCGCGCTGCACGCTGGCCGACCGGTCGGCAGAGCCGTCCGATGGCGTCGCGCGGCTGCAGCGCAGGCACCCCGAGGCCGTGGCCTACGTGGCGGCGGACGTCAGCGACGCGGCCGCGGTGGGCGGCCTGCTCTACGCGGCGCGAGCGGCGCACGGAGAGATCCACACGCTGGTCAACAACGCCGCGATCTTCKAGATGGCGCCGCTGCTCGAGAGCGACGAGGCCTCCTTCGACCGGTTGTTCGCGGTCAACGTCAAGGGCATGTTCTTCACCATGCAGCGCGTGCTGCAGCACATGGTCGACAGCCGTGTCACGGGCGGCTCGGTCATCAACATGGCCTCGCAGGCCGGCCGGCGCGGYGAGGCGCTGGTGTCGCACTACTGCGCGACCAAGGCCGCGGTCATCAGCTACACGCAGAGTGCCGCGTTGGCGATGGCGCCCCACGGCATCCGGGTCAACGCGATCTCRCCGGGCGTGGTCGACACGCCGATGTGGAATCACGTCGACGCGCTGTTCGCCCGCTACCAAGGCCTCCAGCCGGGCGAGAAGAAGCGCCAGGTGGGGCTCGAGGTCCCGCTGGGGCGCATGGGAACGCCCGGCGACATCGCCGCCGCCGCCGTGTTCCTGGCCAGCGACGAGGCGCGCTACATCACGGCGCAGACGCTCAACGTCGACGGTGGTAATGTCATGAGCTGAAGGTACATGGGAAAGGACCGCCTCATGTCATCCCCGCGCCAACGCCATCTGCCCCGCGACCGAAAACCCGAACTCGAGCGCGACTTCACGCGTTCGCCCGCGCTGGGCTACGAGGCGCCCGAGGACGCCGGCCTCGTGCGCTGCCTCGCGCACGGCTTCCCGAGCCCGCTGGTGCGCTGGCATTTCCACGAAGAGTACGAGCTGCACCTGATCACCGAGACCTCCGGCCGGGCCTTCGTCGGCGACTGGATCGGGCCCTWCCATCCCGGCCAGCTGGTGCTTTGCGGGCCGCGCCTGCCGCACAACTGGATCTCGCTCGACGTCCCCGAGGGAGGCTCGACCGACCGCGACCGCGTGATCCAGTTCCGCCACGATCCGATCGAGCGCGCGGCGGCCGACATCCCCGAACTGCGCGAAGCGCTGCAGCTGCTCGGGCGGGCCCGACACGGCATCGAGTTCTTCGGTTTCGAGGAGCGTGCGCTGGCGCAGTGGGACGCCATCAAGGCCGCGCGCGGATTGCAGCGGCTCGCGCTCTTCCTCGAGTACCTGGCCGAACTCGCGCACTGCAGCGACTACCGCCTGCTCTCGAACGTGCAGATGAAGGGGGTCGAAGACGACACCGAGGTCGACCAGATCAACATCATCGTCAACCGCATCACCGCCAACCTGGCCGAGCCAGTGGCGATGGCCGACATCGCTAGCGAGCTCGGCATGAGCGAAAGCCGCTTCAGCCGCTTCTTCAAGCGCTCCACCGGCAACAGCTTCACCGACTTCGTGAACCGCGTGCGCATCAACAGCGCCTGCCACCTGCTGATGCAGACCGACCACTACGTGACCGACATCTGCTACCAGGTCGGCTTCAACAACGTGGCCAACTTCAATCGGCGCTTCCTCGAGATCAAGGGCATGACGCCGACCGAGTTCCGGCGCCAGAGCGACAGCCGCTTCGGCAGCCTGGCCTGACCAGGGTGCGGCATGTACCTCGGCCTCGATCTCGGAACCTCGGAGTTGAAGGCGCTGCTGCTGGACCGGGACCATCGCATCGTCGCCCTGGCGCGTGCATCGCTGGAAGTGGACCGGCCGGCACCGCTGTGGTCGGAGCAGCCGCCTACCCGATGGTGGGGAGCGCTGGAGGCCGCCATGGCGGTTCTGCGCCAGGGCCATGCCGAGGCGTTGGCCGGCGTCCGCGCGATCGGACTGTCGGGCCAGATGCACGGCGCGGTCGCGATCGACGCCGCCGGCGCGGTGCTGCGACCGGCGATCCTCTGGAACGACGGCCGCAGCGCGCCGCAGTGCGAGGCGCTGATGGCGCGGGTGCCCGGCCTCGGCGCGATCGCCGGCACCCTCGCGATGCCGGGCTTCACCGCGCCCAAGCTCATGTGGATGCGCGAGCACGAGCCTGAGCTCTTCGCGCGCACCGCCTGCGTGCTGCTGCCGAAGGACTGGCTGCGCTACCGGCTGAGCGGCACGCGGGCGAGCGACATGTCGGACGCCTCGGGCACCTTGTGGCTCGACGTCGCGGCGCGCGACTGGTCCGACGCCCTCCTGGCCGCGACCGGGCTCACGCGCGACCACATGCCGCGGCTGGTCGAAGGCAGCGAACCGGCAGGCGCCCTGAGCCCCGACCTGGCGGCGCGCTGGGGCCTCGCGGCCGGCATTCCGATCGCCGGCGGCGGCGGCGACAACGCGGCGAGTGCGGTCGGGATGGGGCTGGTCGGCGCGGGACAGGGCTTCGTCTCGCTCGGCACCTCGGGCGTCATCTTCATTTGCGGCGAACGCTTCGAGCCCGACCCCGGGCGGGCGGTCCATGCCTTCTGCCATGCGCTGCCGGGCCGCTGGCACCAGATGTCGGTGATGCTG
>NZ_JBFUCI010000509.1:0-4045 GCF_056405335.1 Variovorax sp. P1_H12_2 | reverse complement strand
CCCTCGGCGCGCTGGCGGCGGGCTGGCGCGCGCAGTTCGAGCTGCCGCTGATCGCGGTCACCGGCAGCAACGGCAAGACCACCGTGACGCAGATGATTGCCTCGATCCTGCGTGCCGCCTGCGGCGACGGCGGGCTGGCCACGGCCGGCAATTTCAACAACGAGATCGGCGTGCCGCTGACACTGCTGCGCTTGCGCGCGCGGCACCAGCGCGYGGTGGTCGAGCTCGGCATGAACCATCCGGGCGAGATCGCGCGCCTGGCGCGGATCGCGCGGCCCACCATCGCGCTGGTCAACAACGCGCAGCGCGAGCATCAGGAATTCATGGCCACGGTCGAGGCGGTGGCGCGCGAGAACGCGGCGGTCTTCGAGGCGCTGCCGCCTCAGGGCACGGCCGTCTTCCCCTATGCGGACGAATTCACGCCGCTGTGGAACGAGATCGCGCGCCGCGGCGTCGCCTCGCGCCGCTGCCTGACCTTCGGCGAGCAGCCCGGCGCGGACATCTCGCTGGTGTCCGCCGAATGGGGTCACGGTGCCTGGCAGGTCCAGGCCCGCACGCCGCTGGGCGATCTGGGCTTTGCGCTGCGCATCGCCGGCCGCCACAACGTCGTTAACGCGCTGGCGGCGATCGCCAGCGCCCTCGCCAGCGGGGTTTCGCTGGACCGCATCACCGACGGGCTGGCCGCCTTCGAGCCGGTCAAGGGCCGTTCCAAGGCCAGCGAGCTGCGTTTGGCGGGCCCGCGCTCGATCACGCTGGTCGACGACACCTACAACGCCAACCCCGATTCGATGCTGGCTGCGATCGACGTCCTCGCCGGTCTGCCCGGCCCGCGCCTGCTGGTGCTCGGCGACATGGGCGAGGTCGGCGACCAGGGGCCGCGCTTCCATGCCGAGGTCGGCGCCCGGGCGCGCGAGCGCGGCATCGAGACCGTGTTCGCGCTCGGGCGCGAATCGGCGCACAGCATCGCTGCCTTCCAGGGCGGCGCCGGCCCCGGCATGGGCGAGGGCCGGCATTTCGAGGACATCGATTCGCTCAACGCCGCCGTCCGCGCCCAACTGCCCCGGGCCGCCAGCGTGCTGGTGAAGGGCTCGCGCTTCATGCAGATGGAGCGCGTGGTCCAGGCCGTCGCCGGCTGGGCCGAATCACAACCACAAGACAAGGAGGCCGGTCATGCCGCATGAGTCGCGCATCGAGGCCTGTTCGCAGATGAATCATTTCCCGACGAGGTTCAGCCCATGCTGCTGAGCCTCGCCACGTGGCTGCAAGGCCTGTCGCCGGAGTTCGGATTCCTGCGCGTCTTCCAGTACCTGACCTTCCGTGCGCTGATGGCGGCGCTGACCGCATTGCTGCTCGGCCTGGCGGCGGGACCCTACGTGATCCGGCGCCTGAGCGCGCTCAAGATCGGCCAGCCGGTGCGCGGCTACGGCATGGACACGCACCTGACCAAGAGCGGCACGCCGACCATGGGCGGCGTGCTGGTGCTGTTCTCGATTGCGTTCTCGACGCTGCTGTGGTTCGACATCTCGAACCGCTTCGTCTGGATCGTGCTGTGGGTCACGCTGGGCTTCGGCGCCATCGGCTGGGTCGACGACTGGCGCAAGGTGGTGCGCAAGGACCCCGAAGGCATGCGCTCGCGCGAGAAGTACTTCTGGCAATCGGTGGTCGGCCTGGTGGCGGGCTTTTACCTGCTGTTCAGCATTTCCGAGAGCTCCAACTGGCGGGTGCTCGAGCTGTTCTACGCCTGGGTGCGCTCGGGCTTCGATCTCGACTTCCCGCCCAAGATCAACCTGCTGGTGCCCTTCTTCAAGGAAGTGAGCTATCCGCTCGGCGGCATCGGCTTCGTGATCCTGACCTACCTGGTGATCGTCGGCGCGAGCAATGCGGTGAACCTCACCGACGGGCTCGACGGCCTGGCGATCATGCCGGTCGTGATGGTGGGCTCGGCGCTGGGCGTGTTCGCCTACGTCACGGGCAGCGCGGTGTATTCGCGCTACCTGCTCTTTCCCCACATCCCGGGCTCGGGCGAACTGCTGGTGTTCTGCTCGGCGATGGCCGGCGCGGGGCTCGCGTTCCTGTGGTTCAACACCCATCCGGCGCAAGTCTTCATGGGCGACGTGGGCGCGCTCGCGCTCGGCGGCGCGCTGGGCACCATCGCGGTCATCGTGCGCCAGGAGATCGTGTTCTTCATCATGGGCGGCATCTTCGTGGTCGAGGCGATCTCGGTGATGGCGCAGGTCAGCTACTTCAAGTACACCAAGAAGCGCTTCGGCGAAGGCCGGCGCGTGCTCAAGATGGCGCCGCTGCACCATCATTTCGAGAAGAGCGGCTGGCGCGAGACGCAGGTCGTGGTCCGCTTCTGGATCATCACGATGCTGCTGTGCCTCGTGGGTCTTTCCACCCTGAAGCTGCGTTGACACCATGCGGCATCTGAAAGACCTCCACGTCCTGATCCTGGGCCTCGGCGCGTCCGGCCTGGCCATGGCGCGCTGGTGCGCACGCCATGGCGCGATGCTCACGGTGGCCGATACTCGCGAGGCGCCGCCGCAGCTGGCGACGCTGCGCGCGGAGCTGCCCGAGGCGGTGTTCGTCGGCGGTCCCCTGTCGGCCGCGCTGGTCGAAGGCACGCCGGTGCGCGCGGTCTATCGTTCGCCGGGGCTGTCGCCGGCATCGGTGGCGGTGGTGCTCGATGCGGCGCGGGCGATGGGCCTGCCGGTCGGTGGCGAACTGGACCTGTTCGCGCGTGCGCTGGCAGACCTGCGCACGGTCGAGGTCGTCGATGCGGTCGAGGAGGCCGTGGCGGCAGAACCCGCGCCGGCGGCCGATGCCGTCGAGGCGCCGCTGCCGGATCCAGTCGACGAGCCGCTGCCGGAATCGGACGACCCGGCGCGTGCGTTCGAACCGCATGCGCCGGTCGCCGATGCGTCCCCGCTCGACGAAGCCGAGCCGCCGGCGGCGGTTGCCGCTTCGCTGCCCGACGACGACGACGATTCCTTCACGCCGCTGCCGGAAGTCATGGTCGCACCGCCGCCGCCCCGGGGCTACACGCCGGCCGTGCTCGCCATCACCGGCACCAACGGCAAGACGACCGTGACTGTGCTGACCGGCCAGCTGGTCGAGCGCGCGGGCAAGACGGTGGCCGTGGCCGGTAACATCGGTCCGACGCTGCTCGACACGCTGGCGGCCCGCATGGACGCGGACGACCTGCCCCAGGTCTGGGTGCTCGAGCTGTCGAGCTTCCAGCTCGACGGCGTGCAGGGCTTCGAGCCGACCGCCGCCACGGTGCTGAACCTGTCGCAGGACCACCTCGACTGGCACGGCGACATGGCGGCCTACGCGGCAGCCAAGGCGCGCATTTTCGGCACGCGGGGTGCGATGCTTCTCAACCGCGAGGACGACGCCGTCATGGCGATGCGGCCGGCGCCGGTCAAGCTGGCCAAGGGCCAGGTGGCGCGCAGCGTCGTCACGTTCGGCGCTGCGATGCCGCTGCGCCCGGGCGACTACGGCCTCGAGCGACTCAACGGCATGGCCTGGCTGGTGCGCGCGCTGGAAGCCGACGAGACCCAGAAGCGCAAGCGCGGCGCCGCGATCGAGGAAGAAGAGATCCACATCCAGCGCCTGATGCCCGCCGATGCGCTGCGCATCCGCGGCCGCCACAACGCGCTCAACGCGCTGGCCGCGCTGGCGCTGGCCACCGCGGCGGGCTGTCAGCTGGCGCCGATGCTCTACGGCCTGCGCGAATACCGCGGTGAGCCGCACCGCGTCGAACCGGTGTCGATCGTCGGCGATGTCGAGTACTTCGACGACAGCAAGGGGACCAACGTCGGTGCGACCGTTGCGGCGCTCGTCGGCCTGGGCGAGGAGCGCCGGGTGGTCGTGATCCTCGGCGGCGAGGGCAAGGGCCAGGACTTCGGGCCGCTGGCCGCACCGGTGCGCCAGTACGCCCGTGCGGTGGTGCTGATCGGCCGCGACGCGCCTTTGATCGAAGCCGCGCTGGCCGCCACCGGCATCCCGCTGCTGGCGGCGGCCTCGCTGCCCGAGGCCGTGA
>NZ_JBFUCI010000508.1:0-4058 GCF_056405335.1 Variovorax sp. P1_H12_2 | reverse complement strand
GTGCTCGGGCGCAACTCACCGCCTCGCTCGGGGGAAGAGGCAGGAAAGCCAACGCGATCCTGGTAGGCGTGGCTGTTGGAATCGCCGAGGACCGCGAGGGGGACGGCGCCAGCAGATGCAGCGGTGCTGTCGACGTTCAAAGCCACACCATCGCTCCACTCCATCAAGGCCCACGCGGCGGCCAGTCCCACCAACGCAACCGCCACGACGGCGATGCGAAATCCCGGCTTCATGGCGACTGCGCTTCAGCGGCGGCGCAGCACGTGGATGAAATCGCTGCCGACCGTCTGCTGGTCGACCAGGTCGTTGCCCGTCTGGCGGGCGAACGCCTGGAAATCGCGCACCGAGCCCGGATCCGTGGACACCACCTGCAGCAACTCGCCGCTTTGCATTTCGTTGAGCGACTTCTTGGCCTTCAGGATGGGCAAGGGGCAATTGAGGCCGCGGGTGTCGAGCTCTTTGTGGATGTGCATGGCCGTTCCTTGAAACTGCGACGATTTTAGGAGGCTGGCCTCGGCCACTCGATGAATTCGGGCTCATGCCCCCGCGTACGCAGCCAGTCGGCGAGCGCGTAGCCGGTACCTGCGGGCCAGCATCTGAGCGCGGGCAGGTCGTAGAGACGATAGTCCACCAGCTCGGGCGAGAGCCGGACCTCGCCATCGGCGACCGCGTGATAGGCGATGATGACCTGGTTCATGCGCTTGAAGTCATAGGCCCCGACCAGATTCAGCTCGCTCGCGTCGAGGTTGGTCTCTTCCTTGATCTCGCGCGCGATGCCCTCTTGCGGCGTCTCGCCGGCCTCCATGAAACCGGTGATCAGCGCATACATCTTGTGCGGCCAGGCCGCATTGCGTGCCAGCAGCACCTGCCCGCGGTACTCGATGATGGCGGCCAGCACCGGCGTCGGGTTGTTCCAGTGCGTCCAGCCGCATGCCGGACAACGCAGGCGCGACTTCGGGCCTCCATCCTCGGCGAGTTCGATGTGGGCCAGCGGCGTGGCGCAGTCGGGACAGAACTTGGGTTCGGGCATGTTTCCTCTCAGGTTTCCATCACACAATCGCGCGGCGCGCAGCCCCCCGAAACCGGCACGCCCAAAACCAGGGATACCGGGGAACCGGCTTCGCCGGGCCGCCGGTATCGCCCCCTCGAGGGGGCGGCGCCGCAGGCGCTGCGGGGGTGATTCATATCAAGCCGGAAAGACGCCGGTCGACAGGTAGCGGTCGCCACGGTCGCACACGACGAAGACGATGGTCGCGTTCTCGACCGTCCTGGCGATCTCGAGGGCCACCCACAGCGCGCCGGCGGCCGAGATGCCGCCGAAGATGCCCTCCTCGCGGGCCAGCCGGCGGCACATCTCCTCGGCGTTGTCCTGGCTCACGTTGACCACCTGGTCGACCCGGCTCGGGTCGTAGATCTTGGGCAGGTATTCCTGCGGCCACTTGCGGATGCCCGGGATGCGCGAACCTTCGTCGGGCTGCGCACCGACGATGCGCACCGCCGGATTCTTTTCCTTCAGGAACTGCGAGACGCCGGTGATGGTGCCGGTGGTGCCCATCGCGCTCACGAAGTGGGTGATGCGTCCGCCCGTGTCGGTCCAGATCTCGGGGCCGGTGGTCTCGTAGTGGATGCGTGGATTGTCCGGATTGGCGAACTGGTCGAGCACCCGCCCCTTGCCCTGCTGCACCATCTGCTCGGCCAGGTCGCGCGCGTACTCCATGCCGCCGCTCTTCGGGGTCAGCATCAATTCGGCGCCGAAGGCCTTCATGGTCTGGGCCCGCTCGACCGACAGGTCCTCCGGCATGATCAGCACCATGCGGTAGCCCTTGATGGCCGCGGCCATCGCGAGGGCGATGCCGGTGTTGCCGGAGGTCGCTTCGATCAGGGTGTCGCCGGGCTTGATCTCGCCGCGCTCCTCGGCGCGCTTGATCATCGACAGGGCGGGCCGGTCCTTGACCGAACCGGCGGGATTGTTGCCTTCGAGCTTGCCAAGGATCACATTGCCGCGCTGCGCGTTGGCTGCCGCATCGATGCGCTGCAGCGCGACCAGTGGCGTCTTCCCAATCGCGTCTTCAATCGTCGGATATTGCATGGGCCCACTGTGCCATAATTTTGGGCTTCCTTCCTCCCGTGCCCGGGTGGTGAAATTGGTAGACGCAGGGGACTCAAAATCCCCCGCCGCAAGGCGTGCCGGTTCGATTCCGGCCCCGGGCACCATCGCTTGCCAGCGAAGCAATGCTTCGCGTGATGCCCTCAACCCGAGGCGGCAAGCCAGGCAGCGACGGGCCGCCATGCACATGCATATGCACATGCAGGACGCGCACCATACTCAGCAGGCCGGCTCAAGGTGCACCACGGCAGCCGGCTGGGTGGAGATCGTTGCCGTCGCAGCCGCCAGAGCCTGGGTCAAGTCGGCGGTCAAGTCGTCAACGTCTTCGAGCCCGGCATGGATGCGGACCAGTGGCCCCTGCAAATGCCAGGGACGGGCATTCCGGCGGGGACGATCCATCGGAAGCGCCAGGCTTTCATAGCCCCCCCACGACAGACCGATACCGAACAGCTGCAAAGCGTCGAAGAAGGCAGCCAGGGCAGTGCGATCCATGGGACGCAGCGCAATGGAGAACAGGCCGCTGGCGCCGGTGAAATCGCGCTTCCACAAGGCATGGCCCGGGTCGCTCGGCAAGGCCGGGTGCATGACCTGCTCCACCAGCGGATGCTGGGCCAGAAACTGTGCCAGCCGCAGGCCCGTGGCCCCGTGTTGCTGCATGCGCAGGGCCAAGGTGCGAAAGCCGCGCAGCGCCAGGAAGATGTCATCCGGCCCGATGGTCTGGCCGAAGTCCTGCACCCCCCTTTGCAGCAGGGGCCAGGCGCGCTCGTTCGCAGTGGCCACACCCAGGATCGCATCCGAATGGCCCACCATGTACTTGGTGCCGGCCTGCACGGACACGTCCACGCCATGCGCGAAGGGCTTGAAGAACAGCGGCGTGGCCCAGGTGTTGTCCATGACCACATAGGCCCCGACCTTGTGCGCCTGGGCAGCGATGGCGGGTATGTCCTGCATCTCGAAGGTGCCAGAACCGGGCGCCTCGACAAACACGACTCGCGTGCTGGGGCGCAGCAGGTCGGCGATGCCCGCACCGATCAGGGGATCGTAGAACTCGGCGGTGACGCCGAAGCGGCTCAGCACCTTCTCGGCAAAGGCGCGCGTGGGCCCGTAGACACTGTCGCACACCAGCACGTGGTCGCCGGTGCGCACCAGCGCCAGGATGGCGTGGGTGCACGCAGCCAGCCCCGACGGCAGCACGATGGAGCGGTAGCCTCCTTCCGCGTGCGCGACCAGTTCTTCGAGCGCCGCCGTGGTCGGCGTGCCGAAGCGGCCGTAGGAAGCGTAGGCGTTCTCCGGAGTCTTGCGGCTCTCCCATTCCTGCAAGGTCGAAGAGACGATGGTCGAGCCCCGATAGACCGGCGTATTGACCATGCCGTAGTGCAAGGAGGGCCGGCGGGCCCTGTGGGCCAGAAGGGTGGACGGTTGAAGCGCGTGAGGCATGGGCCAGCAAGGAAGCGTTGAGTTGCTGTCCAGTGTAGAAAAGACGACCCGAAAAAAGCATACAATTTTTCCAAGAAATCGGGATCCATGGAGAATGATCAAACCCCTAAACGTTAAATTATGAGAAAAGTTTTCCCATGGATCGCATTGACAAGTTGATTCTGGAACACCTGCAGCGGGATGCCACCATCTCCCTGCAGCAGCTCAGCGAGGCGGTGCACCTCTCCACCACGCCATGCTGGCGGCGCGTGCAACGGCTCGAGCGGGAGGGCTACATCCTGCGCAAGGTCACCTTGCTTTCCCCACAGAAGCTCAATGTCGGGGTGACCGTTTTCGTCTCCATTCGCACCACGCAGCACGATGACCGATGGATGCAGAAGCTCTGCAAGGTCGTGGCCGGCATCCCGGAGATCGTCGAGTTCTACCGCATGAGCGGCGACATCGACTACCTGTTGCGCGTCGTGGTGCCCGACGTCAGCGGCTACGACGCGGTGTACAAGCGGCTGGTGGGCGC
>NZ_JBFUCI010000507.1:0-4070 GCF_056405335.1 Variovorax sp. P1_H12_2 | reverse complement strand
GCCTTCGGCGTCGGCGCTGCGCACGCCGGGGTTGGCGGTCGGGCGCTCCGGGTCCATTCCGTAGTTGTTGCCGCTCATTGGATGACCTCCGCGCTTCGCACTCCGGTATTCGCCTTGGGAGCGGCCCGGCGGCTCATTGATCCAGCCCCCGCCCCTTGGCTTTCTTGAGTTCCTCGGCGTCCGGCACGGCGCCGGGCGTGAAATAGCCGGCCGCCATCTTGGCGTCCATCTCGACCCGGGCGTCGGCCGGGATCAGTGCGTCGGGAATGTTGACCCGGGTGCCGATCTCGATGCCCGAGCCGGTGATGGCGTCGAACTTCATGTTGCTCATCGACACCAGCCGGTGGATCTTGCGGATGCCGAGCCAGTGGAAGACGTCGGGCATCAGTTCCTGGAAGCGCATGTCCTGCACGCCGGCCACGCACTCGGTGCGGGCGAAATACTGGTCCGCGGTGTCGCCGCCGACCTGCCGCTTGCGGGCGTTGTAGACCAGGAACTTGGTGACCTCGCCGAGCGCCCGGCCTTCCTTGCGCGAGTAGGCGATCAGGCCGACGCCGCCGCGCTGGGCGCCCTGGATGCACTCCTCGATCGCGTGCGTGAGGTAGGGGCGGCAGGTGCAGATGTCGGAGCCGAAGACGTCGGACCCGTTGCACTCGTCGTGAATGCGTGCGGTGAGTTCGACCTCGGGGTTGGCCAGGTCGCGCGGGTTGCCGAAGATATAGAGGGTCTGGCCGCCGATCGGCGGCAGGAAGACCTCGAGGTCGGAGCGGGTCACGAGCTCCGGGTACATGCCGCCGGTCTCTTCGAACAGCACCCGGCGCAGTTCGGTTTCGGAGCAGCCGAAGCGCTGGGCGACCGCGGGCAGGTGCCAGACGGGTTCGACCGCGGCCTTGGTGACCATGGCGGCGCCGCCCGCCGTCAGGAACTTGCCGTCGGCCTTCAGGCGCCCGCTGTGCAGCGCCTCGATCACCTCGGGCAGGATGACRTGCGCCTTGGTGATCGCGATGGTCGGGCGGATGTCGTAGCCGGCCGCGAGTTCGGCCGAGAACGCGTCGGCAACCACGGCCCCCCAGGGATCGAGCGAGACGATCCGGCCGGGTTCGCTCCATTGGGGATAGGGGCCGATCGCATCGGTCGGCGAGGTGTTGGTCAGGTCGGCCTTGTGGTGCGGCGACAGGGCGCCGGCGGCGACGGCCAGCGCGCGATAGACGCTGTAGGAACCGCTGTGGGTGCCGATGACGTTGCGATGGGCGCGCTTGCTGGTGGTGCCGACCACCGGGCCGCGCTCGGCCGCGGTCGCGGCGCCCCACTGGATCGGCAGAGCGCCGAAGCCGCCGGCGTGAGAGGTCAGGCGGATGTGGCTGCGCTGGGAGGGCGTGCCGGAAAGGGGCGGCGAGAGCGCCGTCGGCTCGTTCGGTGCCGCGTCGGAGGAGGGCTGGGAAGCGGTGGCAAGAGAGGAGGCAGGAGGAGTCGGAACGGTGTCAACAGACATTGCAGGCCCTCAAAAAACACAATGTACCGATGGCTTCCCGAACTGGCAAGCCGGTGCATACGCCATTTGCCGACAACGGGCGGGTCCGTGCTGCGATCCGGCGCGCACGGCACAATCCGGCGGACTCGATTTCTTGACTGCGCCTGTAACCGGCGCGAACCGGCGCACGAATGACCAAGGGAAGCCCGATGGCGAAGAGCGAAGCGGAGCTGYGGCTGCACGACCTGTTCGTGCGCGGGCTCGCCGGCGACGCGGCCAGCTATCGGGCGTTCCTGCAGCAGCTCGCCTTGCACCTGCGCGCGTTCCTGGGTCGGCGCCTGTTCGGCTGGCCCGATGAGGTGGAGGATCTGGTCCAGGAATGCCTTCTCGCCATGCACAACCAGCGCCACACCTACCAAACCGACCAGCCCCTGACCGCCTGGGTGCACGCGATCGCGCGCTACAAGATGATCGACCTGCTGCGCGCCAAGGCCGGGCGCGAGGCGCTGCACGAGCCGCTGGACGACGACCTGGCCGTGTTCGCCGATTCGGCGACCGAGGCCAGCGATGCGCGGCGTGACCTGTCCGGGTTGCTCGCGACGCTGCCGGACCGCCATCGGCTGCCGATCGTCCACACCAAGCTCGAAGGCCTGTCGGTGGCCGAGACGGCACGCTTGACCGGCATGTCGGAATCGGCGGTCAAGATCGGCGTCCATCGCGGGCTGAAGGCGCTGGCGCAGAAGATCAGGGAGGCGCGATGAGAACCGACCAGCTCATCGCCATGCTGGCCGAAGACGCGGCGCCGGTGCCGCGGCGAGCGGTGTCGCGCCGGTTGCTGGTGGCGCTCGCGATCGGGTTGCCCGTTTCCATTGCCTGGATGGTGATGGAGTACGGGGTTCGCCGCGACCTGGTCCAGGCCATGTTCTGGCCGATGTTCTGGGTCCGACTGCTGTTCGGCGCCGGCATCGCGCTGGCTGGATTCGTGGTCGTGCAGCGCCTTGCGCGTCCGGGTGCGCGGGTGCGAGGCGCCTGGCTCGGGCTCGCGGCGCCGGTGCTGCTGATCTGGGCACTCGCGCTGCTGGCGCTGCTGTCGGCGCCGATGGAAGAACGCGCGGCGCTGGTCTGGGGTCAGACCTGGCGCAGCTGTGCGGTCGACATCGGCGTGGTTTCGCTGCCGGTGTTCGCGGCCTTGCTGTGGGCCCTCAAGGGCCTCGCGCCGACCCGGCCGGCGCTGGCCGGCGCCGCGGCTGGTGCGCTGGCCGGGGGCG
Source organism: Variovorax sp. P1_H12_2 (assembly GCF_056405335.1). NCBI lineage: Bacteria > Pseudomonadati > Pseudomonadota > Betaproteobacteria > Burkholderiales > Comamonadaceae > Variovorax > Variovorax sp. P1_H12_2. Next base: position 1,331 of record NZ_JBFUCI010000507.1, on the reverse strand, counting down.
CCGGCGCGATGGTGTATGCCTTTCACTGCCCGGAGCTCGCGGCACCCTACATCGCGGTCTGGTATGTCGCGGGCATCGCGCTGCCGGTGGTGGCCGGTGCGCTGATCGGGCCCCGGCTGCTGCGCTGGTGACCCCCCGGCGCCGGCCGCAGGCTAGCGTCGGGTCTTGGAGCCGAAGATGCCGCCGAGCACGCCGCGCAGGATTTCCCGGCCCACCGTGGTGCCCATGGTGCGCACGGCCGACTTCGCCATGGTCTGCGCCAGGCCGTCGTGCTTGCCGCCGCGCGGGCCCGTGGAGCCGAACAGGATCTCGTTGAGGCTGCCCATCATGCCGCCCGTGTCCGGTGCCGCCGAGGCGGCGCCGGGCTTGCCGGCCGGCGCGTCGGGTGCGGTCTCGGCGCGGCCCTTGAGCTTCTCGTAGGCCGATTCGCGGTCGACCGACTTCTCGTAGACCCCCGCCACCAGCGAACTGGCGATCAGCGCCTGCCGCTGGGCCGGCGTGATCGGGCCGATCTGGCTGCCCGGCGGCAGCACGTAGACCCGCTCGGTGATGGTCGGGCGGCCCTTGTCGTCGAGGAAGCTCACCAGCGCCTCGCCGACCGCGAGTTCGGTGATTGCCGCCTCGATGTCCAGGCCCGGCTTCTGCCGCATGGTGGTGGCGGTCGCCTTGACCGCCTTCTGGTCGCGCGGCGTGAAGGCCCGCAAGGCATGCTGGACCCTGTTGCCGAGCTGGGCCAGGACGGAATCGGGGATGTCCAGCGGGTTCTGCGTCACGAAGAACACGCCCACGCCCTTGGAGCGCACCAGCCGCACCACCAGCTCGATGCGCTCGACCAGCGCCTTGGGCGCTTCGTTGAAGAGCAGGTGGGCCTCGTCGAAGAAGAACACCAGCTTCGGCTGTTCCGGGTCGCCGATCTCGGGCAACTGCTCGAACAGCTCCGACAGCAGCCACAGCAGGAAGGTGGCATAGAGGCGCGGCGAGTTCATCAGCTTGTCGGCCGCGAGGATGTTGACCACCCCCTTGCCGCCCTCGGTCTGCATGAAGTCGGCGATGTTGAGCATCGGCTCGCCGAAGAACTTGTCGCCGCCCTGGGTCTCGATCTGCAGCAGGCCGCGCTGGATCGCGCCGACGCTGGCGGCGCTGATGTTGCCGTATTCGGTCGTGAACTGGCTGGCGTTCTCGCCGACGTGCTGCAGCATCGCCCGCAGATCCTTCAGGTCGAGCAGCAGCAGGCCGTTGTCGTCGGCGATCTTGAACACCAGGTTCAGCACGCCGGACTGCGTTTCGTTCAGGTTGAGCATGCGGCCCAGCAGCAGCGGGCCCATGTCGGA
>NZ_JBFUCI010000506.1:0-4140 GCF_056405335.1 Variovorax sp. P1_H12_2 | reverse complement strand
CGACCACCGTGGCCGTGTCCGTCTGCCCGGCCAGCCCCTGCTGGAGCATGTAGGCGCAGGCAGGCGCTTCGTCGTGCGTCAACTTGGGCGGCAGCACCAGCATGGCGGACTCAGCCCTTGCCGTTGCTCTTGTTGCGCGCCGCCAGGGCGGCGATCAGCCCGTCGATGCCCTTGCTGTTGATCTGCTGCGCAAACTGGGTGCGGTAGGTATCCACCAGCCACACGCCCAGCACGTTGATGTTGTAGATCTTCCAGCCGCCGGCTTCGCCCGGCGTCTTCTCGAGCCGGTAGTCGAGCTGCACCGGGTCGCCGCCACCGCCCTTGACTTCGGTGCGCACCAGCACCTCCTTGTCATCGGGCGAGCCGCGGAAAGGACGCACGCTCACGGTCTGGTCGCTGACCTGGTCGAGGGCACCCGCGTAGGTGCGCACCAAGAGCGTCTTGAACTCCTCTTCGAGCCGCTTCTGCTGCTCCGGCGTGGCCTGGCGCCMGGCCGGGCCGACGGCGGAAGACGTCATGCGCAGGAAGTTCACGTTCGGCATGATCTTGGTGTCGACCAGCACCATGATCTTKCCGATGTCGCCGGCCTTGATCGACTTGTCGGCCTTGATGGTCTCGAGCACATCCGAGGACAGACGCTTCACCAGCGCATCGGGCGCCTCGTCGGCAGCCTGGGCCGGCCGCACGAATCCGACGCCGGCCCCCACCAGCAGCAGGCCGGCCAGCGCAAGGCGTCCCAGGGTACGGCGTTGAAGAATCTGGTTCATCGAATCAATCCCTTGTCATCAAATATCGAGCAGACGCTCTGAGGGTTTGGAGCCCTGTCCGGCCGACAGGGTTCAACGACGGGCGTCCGGCGCTGCAACTGAATGCAATCGGCGGCCGCCCGCGCGCCGGCCCTAGTTGCCGTCGTCGGGCAAGTCGCCGTCGTGGACTTCGTTGTGGCGGCGCTGCAGGAAGGCGTCACGCGTGAAGGTGTACTTGTCGAGCGCGGCATCGTCGAGCAACTGGCCCACCCGCAGCAGGCTGGCACGGATGTCGGTGTAGCGGAGAGCGTACATTGAATTGCGCACCGAGATATCCGCCACGTGGTTCACCGGATCGCCCTGGATGTCCACCGGCAGCGCGACGGTGTCGCGCAGCGTCGAGGGCCCAAGCAGCGGCAGCACCAGGTACGGCCCCGCTGGTACTCCCCAGCGGCCCAGCGTCTGGCCGAAATCCTCGCTGCGGCGATCGATCCCGAGTTCGGTGGCGACATCGAGAATCCCGCCGAGGCCGAAGACGCTGTTGACGTTCACGCGCATGAAGGTCTGCGCACTGTCCTGGAGCTTGAGCTGCGCCACGCTGTTGGCGAAGCTCCAGACGTCCGAGAGATTGCCGAAGAAATTGCTGACGCCCGTGCGCACCGGCGACGGCAGGACCGCCTGATAGGCCATTGCGACCGGTTTCAGCACGGCATCGTCGACGGCGGTGTTGAAGCGGTAGACCTGCCGGTTGAGCGGCTCCAAGGGGTCCGCCGGGTTGGCGCCGGGGCCCGTGGCGCAGCCGGTGGCGAGGACGAGGAAGCCGGCGGCCAATGCGGCGCGCGCACCGATGGCGAGACGGCCGCGCACGGGCCGGCCGGCGGATGGAAATCGTGGTTTCATTTCTTGTTGGCGTTGCCGGGGGGCGTGCTCCCCTCCGCCGCTTTGCTGTACAGGAACTGGCTGATCAGGTTTTCAAGCACGACGGCGGATTGCGTGTCGGTCACGACGTCGCCAGCCTKCAGGTTCTTTTCGTCGGCGCCAGCTTCGATCCCGATGAACTGCTCGCCGAGCAGGCCGCTGGTCAGGATCTTGAACGAGCTGTCCTTGGGGAAACTGTAGCGATTTTGAAGCGCCAGCGTCACCGCGGCCTGGAAATTCTTGTCGTCAAACGTGATGGATTCGACACGCCCGACCACCACGCCGGCGCTCTTGACCGCCGTCTGGGGCTTGAGGCCGCCGATGTTGTCGAAGCGCGCGGTCACGGCGTAGGTCTTGTTGAAGTTCAGGCCCAGCAGATTGGCCGACTGAAGCGCCAGGAACAGCAGCGCCGCGCCGCCGATCAGCACGAACAGGCCGACCCAGATGTCATTGTTGGAACGTTGCATGTGTTGCACTCTCTCGAAACGTGTTTGCTAGATGCTGAACATCATGGCGGTCAGCATGAAGTCGAGCCCGAGCACGCTGAGCGAGGCGACCACGACCGTCCGCGTGGTGGCGCGCGACACGCCCTCGGGCGTCGGCTGYGACTGGTAGCCCTGCAGCAGCGCGATGAAGGTCACGGCAAAACCGAAGACGATGCTCTTGACGACGCCGTTGCCGACGTCGCGCCAGACATCGACACCGCCCTGCATCTGGCCCCAGAAGGCGCCCGGATCGACGCCCAGCATCAGCACGCCGACCACGTAGCCGCCGATCACGCCGACCGCGCTGAACACCGCCGCCAGCAGGGGCATGGTGATCACGCCGGCCCAGAAGCGCGGCGCCAGGATGCGCTGCACCGGGTCGACCGCCATCATCTCCATGGCGCTCAATTGCTCGCCGGCCTTCATGAGGCCGATCTCGGCCGTGAGCGAGGTGCCCGCGCGACCCGCGAACAGCAGCGCCGCGACCACCGGGCCGAGTTCGCGCACCAGGCCCAGCGCCACCAGCAGGCCCAATGCTTCGGACGAGCCGTAGCGCTGCAGCGTGTAGTAGCCCTGCAGCCCCAGCACGAAGCCCACGAACAGGCCCGAGACCGCAATGATCGCGAGCGAGTAATTGCCCAGGAAGTGGATCTGGTCGCGCACCAGTCCGAAGCGCTGCAGGCTTCGAGCCCCCTGGAAGGCCAGTCGCACGAACAGGCGTGCGCCGAGCCCGAAGTCGGCCAGCTTGCTGCGCACGGCAAAGCCGACATCCGATGGCTTGTACCAGCTCATTCGCGCCCCCCCTGCGCATTGCCGAAGTCATCCTCGACGCCGACCGCGGGATAGTGGAAATGCACCGGCCCCTCGGGCAGCGCATTGACGAACTGATGGACCAGCGGTTCGGTGCTGACGCGCACCTCTTGCGGCGTCCCCTGGGCGGCGATGCCGCCGTTGGCCAGGATGATCACGTGGTCGGCGATGCGGAAGGTCTCTTCGAGGTCATGCGACACGACCACGCTGGTCAGGCCCAGCGTGTCGTTCAACTGCCGGATCAGCCGCGCCGCGGTGCCGAGCGAGATCGGATCCAGGCCGGCGAAGGGTTCGTCGTACATCACGAGGTCGGGGTCGAGCGCGATCGCCCGCGCCAGCGCCACGCGCCGGGCCATGCCGCCTGAGACCTCGCTGGGCATCAGCTCGCGGGCGCCGCGCAGGCCGACCGCGTCGAGCTTCATGAGCACGATGTCGCGCACCAGCCCCTCGGGCAGGCGCGTGTGCTCGCGCAGCGGGAAAGCGACGTTGTCGAACACGCTCATGTCGGTGAACAGCGCGCCGAACTGGAACAGCATGCCCATGCGGCGCCGGGCCGCATAGAGCGCAGCGGACCCCATCTTGCCGACATCGTCGCCATTGACCCGCACTTCGCCACGGCGCGCCCGCACCTGCCCGCCGATCAGGCGCAGCACGGTAGTCTTGCCGCCGCCCGAGGCACCCATCAGCGCCGTCACCTTGCCGCGGGGCACGGAGAACGAGACGCCGTCGAGGATCGTGCGATCGCCGTAGCCGAAAGCGACGTCGCGAAACTCAACGAGGGAAGTGGGAGGTGATGGGTCCATAGCAATGAAAAAGCCGGGGCGCCCATGAGGACATCCCGGCTCGCGGTAACGGCTGATGATAAGGGAAAGCACGGAGGCGGCCCGCAGCCCCTTCGGGGGGCAGCAACCCCCACCATTGGGAAGAGTGGAGGCTCAGGCCGGCGCTTCGCGCAGACGGGCGGCCTGCGACTTCCCCCTCGGGGGGCAGCGACCCACCCGCAGTGGGGGAGCGTGGGGGCCATCCAGGCCGGCGCCGGGCCGCCCCAAGGCGGCCTGCAGCCCTCTCGGGGGGCAGCGACCCACACGCAGTGGGGGAGCGTGGGGGCTCAGGCCGGCGCCGGGCCGCCCCAAGGCGGCCTGCGGCCCCCTCGGGGGGCAGCGACCCACACGCAGTGGGGG
>NZ_JBFUCI010000505.1:0-4143 GCF_056405335.1 Variovorax sp. P1_H12_2 | reverse complement strand
GGTGAAACACCGCGGAACCGGCTTCGCCGGGCCGCTGGTGTTGCCCCCGGCAGGGGGTGGGCGCCCGGACACGAAGTGCCGGGCAACCTGGGGGCGAGCTACATCCGCGAGCTACATCTGCCCTTCGCTGAGCGTATCGAGCTGGAAATGACCGCCTTCGTCCCACAGCCAGGTGTCGGTCCAGGTCACCTTGCCGAGCCGCGAGGCGGCCGGGTAGGGCGCGGCCACGAGCACGGTGCGCTCGATCTCGGCGATCACCTCGGGCGCGTGCGTCGGTGCCCGCATCCAGTGCATCGACAGCACCTTGCCGTCGGCATCGAGGTTGACCTGCAGCGTGCCGACCGCGTAGAGCAGCGGCGGCAGCTTGCCGCCGTAGATGCGTGCCTTGTTGATCTCGTAGACGTGGCGGGCGGCGTCCTTGCGGTAGTCGCGCGCCGTGGCGGCGCTGGACGCGCGCGGCTTGCCGCGGCTGTTGTCGCCCGGCTCGGGCTTGGCGCTGCTGAGTTGGCCCGGGACGGCACCGCTCGGCGTGGTGCTGCAGCCGGCGAGCCAAAGGCTGGCGAGGAGGGTGGCCGCGAGGGCGAGGCGGCGCGGCAAGGACTGAAAATGCATCGGCCGGTTTATACCGTGCCCGGCCGGGTGCCGCGCAACCGGAGGTATCGTCGGGCCGATCCAATGGAGGTTTCGCAATGAGCGGCGCAGTCGACGAACTGCTCGCGCGCCTGCAGCGCGAAGGCGCAGTGCTGGTGCAGGTCGTTTCGACCGAAGGCTCCGCGCCGCGCGAGGCCGGCACCTGGATGGCGGTCTGGGCCGATGGGCTCACCGCCACCATCGGTGGCGGCCAGCTCGAGTTCCAGGCCATCGACGCGGCGCGGGCCTGGCTGGCCGGCGGCCCGGCCATCGAGGGCGTGCGGCGCTATCCGCTGGGGCCGAGCCTGGGCCAGTGCTGCGGTGGGGTGGTGTTCCTGTCGTACCGCCGCATTGAGGCGGCGGATGCGCAGGCGCTCCAGGCCGAACTGCTTGCACACCTGGAACCCGTGGCGCTGTTCGGCGGCGGCCATGTGGGCGCGGCGCTGGCACGGCTGCTGGCGACCCTGCCGTTCGCGGTGCGCTGGATCGACAGCCGCGACGGCGTGTTCCCCCCCGAACTGCCGGCGCAGATCGAAACCGAGCATTCCGAGCCCGTGCAGCACGCGGTGGGGCAACTCGCGCCGGGCTCGCGCGTGCTGATCATGAGCTTCAGCCATGCCGAAGACCTCGACATCGTGATCGCCTGCCTCAAGCGGCTGCGCGAGCGCGACGACCTGCCCTACATCGGCCTGATCGGCAGCAAGACGAAGTGGGCGACCTTCCGCCATCGGCTGGAGGCGCGCGGCTTCACCGCCGAGGAGATGGCCTGCGTGACCTGCCCGATCGGCGTTCCCGGCATCGGCGGCAAGGAGCCCGAGGTGATCGCCGTGGCCGTGGCGGCACAGTTGTTGCAGTCGCTTCCTTCCGCATGAAGCGCTCAGGGTTTTCCTGCATGCCCCGTGCCGCAAAACCTTCGAGTCCGCAAGCAAAAGTGTATACACTCCAGTCCACAAGCCGCAGCGGAGCGAGACCTCGACCAGGGTCTGCGTTCGCGGCACTTTCTCTGCTTACAGCGCCCGCAGTGGTGAGCAGGCCGGAACACCGCGGCGCTCCCACGCGCCGACAAGGTTGAGAGCAAATGGAAAGCTATTACCTCGACTGGGCCAACCTGCTACTGCGCTGGGTCCACGTCATCACCGCCGTCGCCTGGATCGGCGCCTCCTTCTACTTCGTGATGCTGGACAACAGCCTGGAGAAGCCGCAAGACCAGGAGTCCTTGGACAAGGGCGTCGGCGGCGAGCAGTGGGCGGTGCATGGCGGCGGCTTCTACAACATGCAGAAGTACGCGCTGGCGCCCAAGCGGCTGCCGGACCACCTGCACTGGTCGTACTGGGAGAGCTACTCGACCTGGCTCACGGGCTTCGCGCTGTTCACGATGTCCTATCTGTGGAACGCGAGCACCTACCTGATCGACAAGTCCAGGATGGACTGGCAGCCGGGCGCCGCGATCGGCGTGGCGCTGGCCTTCTTCGTGGTCTTCTGGATGGTGTACGACGGCATCTGCCAGTTGTTCGGCCGGCGCAAGAACGGCGACACCATCGTCGGCGTATTGATTGCCGTCTTCATCGCCTTCGCGACCTGGCTGGCCTGCCAGTGGTTCGCCGGCCGCGCGGCCTTCCTGCTGGTCGGCGCGATGATGGCGACGACCATGAGCGGCAACGTGTTCTTCTGGATCATCCCGGGCCAGCGCAAGAACGTGCAGGCGCTKCGCGAAGGGAAGCCGGTCGACCCGGTGCATGGCCAGCGCGGCAAGCAGCGCAGCGTGCACAACACCTACTTCACGCTGCCGGTGCTGTTCGCGATGCTGAGCAACCACTACAGCTTCACCTACACCCACAAGTACAACTGGATCGTGCTGCTGTTGATCATGCTCGGCGGCGCGGCCATCCGGCAGTTCTTCGTGGTGCGCCATCGCTTCAAGCTCGGCAATGCGCGCAATCCGATTCCGTACGCGTTGTTCGGCATCGCGGTGCTGGGCCTCACCATCGTCTGGATGAAGCCTGAGCCGGCAGCGGAACCGGCGCCCGGGGCGGCAGTCAAGAAGGTGTCTTACGGCGAAGTGCAGAAAGTGCTTGAGCAGCGCTGCTACATGTGCCATGGCGCGCAGGTGCAGATGAAGAATGTGCGCCTCGACACGCCGGACCAGGTCGCCGCGCACGCGCAGGCGGTGTACCAGCAGGCGGTGGTGACCAAGATCATGCCGATGAACAACTCGACCGGCATCACGGATGCCGAACGGGCTCTGATCGGCAAGTGGTTCGAAGGCGGGGCAAAAACTGAATAGGCTCGCCCCCAGGTTGCCCCGCACTTCGTGTCGGGGCGCCCACCCCCTACCGGGGGCAACACCAGCGGCCCGGCAAAGCCGGTTCCGCGGTGTTTCGCGAAGGGCCCGGCTCGCCTGGCGGCGAGCGGGCGGAGATCGAGAGAATTTCGGGGACATAAGGTGACGTATGAACACATCGAAGCTGCAGCAAATACCTGACGCGCACTCGGCGCCCCGCGAATTCCTCGCGCATCTTTACCGCGTCGCGGTCGAGCGCGCGCTGCCGCTGGCGAGCATGGGGGCCTACCTGCCCCCGCCGCCGAAGGGGCGCACGTTGGTGCTCGGCGCCGGCAAGGCCGGCGGCTCGATGGCGCAGGCGCTGGAGGCGCTGTGGCCGGCGGGAGCGCCGCTGTCGGGTCTGGTGGTCACGCGCTACGGTCATGTGCCGCCGCGCCCCGCAGGGCTGGCCTCCCGGATCGAACTGGTCGAGGCCGCGCATCCGGTGCCCGACCAGGCGGGGCTGGATGCCGCGCAACGGATCCTCGCGCTGACCGAAGGCCTCACGGCCGATGACCTGGTGCTGTGCCTGATCTCGGGCGGCGGCTCGTCGCTGCTCACCCTGCCGGCCGAAGGGCTCACGCTGGCCGACAAGCAGCGCATCAACACCCAACTGCTCGAATCGGGCGCCMACATCGGCGAGATGAACTGCGTGCGCAAGCACCTGTCGCGCATCAAGGGCGGGCGGCTCGCCGCCGCCTGCGCGCCGGCGAAGGTCGTGACGCTCACCATCAGCGATGTGCCGGGCGACGATCCGGCCGTGATCGCGAGCGGACCCACCGTGCCCGACGCGAGCAGCTGCGCCGACGCGCTGGCGATCCTCGACCGCTACCGGATCGACGTGCCGGCACCGGTGCGGGCCCGGCTCGAGAGCGGTGCGCTCGAGACGCCCAAGCCCGGCGATGCGGTGTTCGAGGGCCACGTGACGCACGTGATCGCGGCACCCCAGCAATCGCTCGACGCGGCGGCGGCCGCGGCGCGTGCCGGCGGCATCGCGGCGCACGTCCTCAGCGACGAGATGGAAGGCGAATCGCGCGAAGTGGGCAAGGTGCATGGCGCCCTGGCGCGTGCGGTGGCGCTGCGCGGGGCGCCGTTCGCGAAGCCCTGCGTGATCCTGTCGGGCGGCGAAACCACGGTCACGATCCGGCCGCGGCAGCCCGGCCAGGCCAAGGGCCGCGGCGGCCGCGCGGGCG
>NZ_JBFUCI010000504.1:0-4150 GCF_056405335.1 Variovorax sp. P1_H12_2 | reverse complement strand
GTGTGGCGGCGACACGATGTCATGGTGCAGTGCTGTCGGTGGGTCGGTCGCAAGCAGGCCCCGACACAGGCGCCAGCACATTCCGGGCGGTAAGTCAGACCGGAGAATACCCATGATGCGGCGCCCGACCCGTCGAACCACGCTAACGCCCGCCAGTCGGTGGTTTGCTCGACGAGGTAGCTGCCGACCTGTGGCGCGACGATCGCCTGCGAGCCATGGCCCCAGCCCGGGCTTCCGTCGAGTGGCTGAAGCCGATAGCATCTGAGGATGTGGAACCACTACCAGACGATTAAGGCGCGCGAACGTCTCCAGAGGAAGTTCGACGTCATCCTGCCGCCGAATTGGGTGGCACCGAACGGCGGCCACATCTACAAGCACAACCAAGCTCCGTTCGTCATCAATCCGGCAGGCCCCGACAAAGCCGGAGGCCTTGAGCGCGAGTGCCTCATTGGGGAGTTCGGGCTGCTGCCTGCGCGCACGCGCAAGCGCGATATCAAGCGCGACACGCTGAAGGCCAGGTCGGAAACAGCGGCGGAGGAGCTCTCCTACGCAATCCCCTGGCGGCGCCAGCACTGCGTGATCCCGGCCGACTGTATCTACGAGCCCGACTGGCGAACGGGGAAGGCGATCGAGACCCGCATCGAGCGCGTTGACGGGGATCCGATGGGCCTGGCGGGCTTGTGGGACCGGTGGGTCGACGCCGGCACCGGCGAGGTCGTTTTCAGCTTCACGATCCTCACGATCGACGCGACCACGCACGCGCTGATGAAGAACTTTCACCGCGCCGGCAAGGACAAGCGCATGGTCGTGATCCTGCCGGAGGCGATATACGACTTGTGGCTGGCGGCGCCCGCCGACGAATCGATGGCGTTCATGCAGRAGTACCCCGCCGAGCTGCTGGTGGCCACGCCTGAGCCGCTGCAGCACGCGCCGCAGGCCGGCCTGCTCTAGTCCACAGCAACGAGGAACGCACCATGATCGACGCGCTTGGGTTCATTTACGACGTGGCCAAGGACATCAAAGAACACTTCGCCTGGAAGGATGAAGACAAGCTAGTTGAGATCACATGGCCGCAGTCGTCGGGGTTCGAGAACGAGGCGAAGAAGGCCGGCTACGACATCGGATGGACCCGACCCGACAGGGTTGAGACCAAGAAGCTGGAGGGCTACGACGTTATGTTCGAGTTGGATAAGGCTGCAGGCTGGGTCCTTATGGACAAGAGGGGGTGACACATGCACGTCAACGCCTGCGAGACGCTGCTTAGACTTCAGGCAGTCTCGGGGAGATTTCCCGGGGAGATTGACGGGGAATACCGGGGTTTTTAGAGGAGTCTCTGAGGGCGTTTTCACTGGAGGACGTTGATTTCATTGACCAGATTTTTTCCGCTAAAACCCCCACTCCCATCGACCTGGCCGGCGTCCGCCGCCGTGTGATGGCGATGTGTCAGGACCGCTCACACCACGGCTCGGCCGAGTCGTTCGGCCAGACGAGCATGCGAGTCCCGGCTGTTCGCGCTCGTCCGATGGTGCGCTCACAGAGCTTTCCACCTATTCGGGAAGCGTCAGCGTAGGCAGCCAGGATTCCCGCTCTCTTGTCAGCGCGGCCGAGCAGGGCGGCAAGCACTCCAATGGGATCGCCGGTTGCCGCGCTTGATTCGAGAGCGGAGGCTCAGGGCGCTCGATCGGCGGCGGCGCGGAATTGGGCAATTTGCACGCGCAGCCGCTCATCAGTAACGCGAGCAATAGCAAAGTTCGGTTGGGCAGTGAGCGTTTCTTTTGCAGCTTCATTGAGAGCCTTTCCCTTGTTCAGCGGTGCGCCGCGCCTCTTCATGGCGCTCCGCGCGATCGGCCAGCCGCGCACTCTCGGCAGCCGTCGCCATGTAGTCGGAGAGGTCCGCGCGGGCCTCGGCGGCTTCAACTGGAGCCTTGCTCCATTGCACTTCCTTGACTGGCCAGCGCGCCGGTCAGCAGCAGCGCCCACAGCGCCCCGGGCAGCATGTCGAAGGCGGCGAAGAAGGCCTTCATTCGTCGTCTTCCGGCAGGTCGGGCAATGCGAACGGGTCCATCAGACACATTCACATCAGGGGCCAGAAAATGACCAGCATCAGCGGCACTCCGGCGCGGCCACGTCGATGGCCAGAGCGAACCGCGCGACGAGCCGATCACTGTAATCCTTCGCGGGATGACCCCACCGACAGCGCGCAGAGCTTGACCTCGCAAGCCTCGCGCGCGACCGGCGGCCCTATGAGACCAGCGACGGCCACATCTGCGTGCTGGTCTACAACGACAAGCACTGGCGCAGCTTCTTCGAGGCCATCGGCCAGCCCGAGGTCTTCGCGCAGGACGCACGCTTCGGCAGCCAGGCAAGCGCCTCGAAAACATCGATCACGTCTATGGCTTTCTCGGCGAAATCTTCCGCACGCGGAGCACCTCGGAGTGGCTTGCGCTGCTGGAGCGCGCCGACATCCCGGCCGCGCGAATGTACAGCATCGAAGATATTCTTGCGGACCCTCACCTTGAGGAGACCGGCTACCTCCAGCCCGTGACGCACCCGAGCGAGGGCGAGATCCTCGATACCGCCAACCCGACCGAGTGGTCGCACTCGGTGCCCGAGCGGCGGCACCATGCGCCGAGGCTCGGAGAGAACACAGTGGAGATCTTGCGCTAGTTTGGCTATGCCGATGAACGAATTCAGGAGTTGCTGTCTGATGCAGCGATACAAGGAGAGGCTACTCGGCTGGAAGGCCTCTGGCCTTCGTGAAGCTGCGAAGCCTGCTGTAGGCGCCGGGATTGCGCCCCGCGGGCCTATTCGATGCCTTTTCCCACTGCCTCGTGCAGGTCGTAGTCGCGCAGCATCACCGGTTCGATGGAGCCGCCCGATACGCGCCTGCGCACAGCTGCATTGAGTTCCTGCGCGTGAAGGTGGTAGGTCGCCAGCGGCTCGTCGTCAATGGCGGTCGAACGATAGCAGTAGTGCAACGTTTCCTTGCCGATGCTCGCACCAACGTATTTGTCATCGATGGCCACCCAGAAATGCACGGCGCCCGAGGCCTCATGAAAGAAGGGAGTGTTCGACATACGAGGTCCTTGGATGGTTTCCGCGGTCGTCGATCCAGATTGACGCCTTGGTTTCAATGGCATGGATGGCATCGCCGCCGTTGGCAAATTGCCTGCACGAGATGATGTGGCACTGGCATACCTCGTCGAAGTACAGCACTGCCCCGGCGGCCACGGTGCCGTCGTAGGCAACGCTTGTGAGGTGGCTGCGTATCTCCCAGCCTTGATAGGAGGAGCGTGTTGAGTCGTGGTCGTGTTCCATGGTGCCTTGCTTGAACAGGGGCTGAGCCCGATGTTCCCTTCTACGCCGGGCACCGCCACTCGTCCGTACGGCAGCGCACAGACACAAGCATCGGCCGCCGGATGCCCCGCATCGGTTCAAAGCAATCCCGCGTAGCTTTTCCTGTCCGCGGCATAGCAGGCGCACGCCGTTGCTTCGAGTCCTGGACGATCGAGCACGTTGAGGGTTCCGCGGTTGTACTCGATCAACCCACTGCGCTGCAACGAACCGGCGGCCTCGGTGATGCCGACACGGCGCACGCCCAGCATGTAGGCGAGAAACTCATGCGTGACGTGGAAACTGTCGGCATGGGCGCGGTCCTGGCTCATCAGGAGCCAACGCGCGAGGCGCGGGCCGATCTGGTGAAAACGCAGACAGGCAGCCGACGCGGCCAGCTGCGACATCGAGACCTGGATGTAGCGATCCAGCACTCGCTGCAGTGGCGCGTTGCGTGCCAGTTCGCGCTGGAAGTCGGCAGCAGTGATGCGCCAGGCCGCGCCGGCGCCTTGCACCAGCGCGCGCAAGGGCGCGATCTCCACGCCGAGGGCGAGGTTCGAGCCCAACATCCCTTCGCGACCCACCATGCCCACTTCCAGTCCGGGATGCTCGTCGATCTCCGCAACCAGCGAGATGAAGCCGTCGACGGGAAAGTAGACGTGAAGGGTTGCAGCGCCCGGCTCGTGGATCACTTCGGCCAGGATCAGATGGATCGGTTCGCAGACGTCCAGCAGCCGCCGGCGGTCATTGCGCGGGAGCAGTTCGATGAGGTGGTTCTCGATCGCGGCCAAGAGATGCTCCGTGTGAGTGGTACGAG
>NZ_JBFUCI010000503.1:0-4169 GCF_056405335.1 Variovorax sp. P1_H12_2 | reverse complement strand
GGCCGCAGCTTGCGCTGGCCGAACACCAGGTACATCGGGAGGATCACGTAGGGAAGCAGCGCGAGACCCATGACCCACGCGATGGCGGTGGCGGGCGCGCGCTGCTCGCGCCGGGCGCGGGTGGTGAGCACATAGACCAGCAGCGCGAAGGTCACCACCAGCAGGTGCTGCGATGGCGAGGGCAGCCAGTCGAGCAGGTCGTCGATGCGGTTCACGGGCGGAGGAGCGCCTGCAGGTAGGGCGGCACCGGACGCCCCTGCGAAGCCAGGAACTGCATCATGGGTCCGACCACTTCGCGCACCGGGCCGCGCGCGCCCACGCGCTCGCGCCAGGCGAGCAGCCGGGGCGTGGCCCCGGTCATGGGCGCGCCCTTGCGCTCGGCGAACACCTGCGCCATGTAGAAGGCGATGTCGGCGAAGGAGTAGCTGCCGGCCAGGTAGTCACGCCCGGCCAGCAAGACTTCGAGCTCGGCGTAGAACGCCGTGCAGCCGGCGCAGGCCGCGAGCGCTGCCGGACTCTGCATCTCCTGCTGAAGCCTGAAAAGCCTGATCACATGCGGAAAGAAGACCTCGTCCGACATCAGCTCGAGCTGGCGCGCCCGCGCCCGCGCCGCGACCTCGCGAGGCCACAGCGCCGGCTCCGGCACGCGGTCCTCCAGGTATTCGAAGATCTGCGTCGAGTCGAACAGCTCGACCTCGCCGTCGATCAGCACCGGCACCTGCCGCTTCGGATTGACCCGAAGCACCTCGGGGTGCTTGGGCAGGTAGTGGTCGTCGCGGTCGAAAGGCACCATGACGCAATCGAGGGCGACGCCCTTCTCGAGCGCCGCGATCTGCGCCTTGGCGCCGAACATGCTGAGGGGGCCGGTGAAGAGCTTCATGGACACAGAGCCTACTTCACCCCGACCCCAAATCAAACCGGCCAGCGAAGCGAGGCCCGTTGGTGAAACACCGCGGAACCGGCTCCGCCGGGCCGCTGGTGTTGCCCCCGGCAGGGGGTGGGAGGGCTACAGGGTGAAGAGCTTCATGGACACAGAACCTACTTCACCCCGACCCCAATTCAAACCGGCCAGCGAAGCGAGGCCCGTTGGTGAAACACCGCGGAACCGGCTCCGCCGGGCCGCTGGTGTTGCCCCCGGCAGGGGGTGGGAGGGCTACACGCAGTGAGCCCGACCTGGGGGCGAGCCTATTTCCCCCAGACTTCCTGGGCCGTCTCGACCACCAATCGCAGCTTGGCGCGCTGCGCCTCGACCGCGATGTTGTTGCCATGCACCGTGCTGGAAAAGCCGCACTGCGGCGACAGCGCGAGCTGGTCGAGCGAGACGTACTTGGCGGCCGCTTCGATGCGGGCCTTGAGCTCGTCCTTGTCCTCCATTTCGCCGAACTTGGTCGTCACCAGGCCCAGCACCACGGTCTTGCCCTTGGGCAGGAAGCGCAGCGGCCGGAAGTCGCCCGAGCGGGCGTCGTCGTACTCGAGGAAGTAGGCATCGAGGTCCATCTCCTTGAGCAGCGCCTCGGCCACCGGCTCGTAGTTGCCGGCCGCCGCGTGGGTGCTCTTGAAATTGCCGCGGCACAGGTGCATGGCGAGGAGCATGCCTTCGGGCTTCTGCGCCACCACCTTGTTGATGAATGCGGCGTAGCGGTGCGGCAGCTCGTTGGGGTCGTCGCCGCGCTGGCGGGCGGCCTCGCGCATCTTCTCGTCGCACAGGTAGGCGAGGTTGGTGTCGTCCATCTGCACGTAGGTGCAGCCGGCCGCGGCCAGCGAGCGCAATTCGTCGCCGTAGGCCTTGGCGACGTCGTCGTAGAACACCGGGTCGAGCTCGGGGTAGGCCTCGCGGCTGATGCCGGCGCGGCCGCCGCGGAAGTGCAGCATGGTGGGCGAGGGGATCGTGACCTTGGGCGTGTTGCCCGCCGACACCTGGCTCTTGAGGTATTCGAAGTCCGCGAGCTGGATGTTCTTCTCGTGGCGTACCTTGGCCGTCACGCGCATCACGGGCGGCGCCAGTTCCTCGGTGCCGTCGGGCTTGCGGATCGTGACCGGGATGTCGGTCTTCACGCCGCCCAGTTGCTCCAGAAAGTCGATGTGGAAATAGGTGCGGCGGAACTCGCCGTCGGTGATGCTCTTGAGGCCGATGTCTTCCTGAAACTTGACGATCTCGGTGATCGCCTTGTCTTCGACACGGCGAAGCTGTTCGGGCGTGATCTCGCCCTTGGCCTTCTGCTCGCGCGCTTCGAGCAGGTACCGGGGGCGCAGGAAGCTGCCGACGTGGTCGTAGCGGGCGGGCAGGGCGGCGTGCTGGGACATGGGTGGGCTCCGTCGAATCTGGAAAAGAACGGTCGATCGTATCCGGACAGTGAACCCCTTCGCTGGATACAGAAAGATCGGTATTTACCCTGAATTCTGCCAAAAAGCGTGGACTTTTGGCCATCAATGTATACATTGCGTATCCCATGAAAGCCTCAGCCAGCCCTTTTCCGCTCAACGCCTGGTACGCCGCCGCCTATGACGTCGAGGTCTCGCACGCATTGCTGGCGCGCACGATCTGCAACCAGAACCTGGTGCTCTACCGGCGCACCGACGGCCAGGTCGCGGCCCTGGAGGACGCCTGCTGGCACCGCCTGATGCCGCTGTCGCTCGGGCGGCTGGAGGGCGACGAGGTGGTCTGCGGCTACCACGGCCTGGTCTACAACAGCCAGGGCCGCTGCACCTTCATGCCGAGCCAGGAAACGCTCAATCCCTCGGCCTGCGTGCGCGCCTATCCGGTGGTCGAGAAGCACCGATTCGTCTGGGTCTGGCCCGGCGACCCGGCCAAGGCCGACCCGGCGCYGGTGCCCGACATGCACTGGAACGACGACCCCGAGTGGGCCGGCGACGGCAAGATGATCCGCGTCGCCTGCGACTACCGGCTGGTGGTCGACAACCTCATGGACCTGACCCACGAGACCTTCGTGCATGGCTCGTCGATCGGCAACCGCGAGGTGGCCGAGGCGCCTTTCGTCGCCACCCATGGCGACCGTTCGGCCACCGTCACGCGCTGGATGAAGAACATCGACCCGCCGCCCTTCTGGGCCGGTCAGATCCACCACGCGCATGGCTATCGGGGCAAGGTCGACCGCTGGCAGATCATTCGCTTCGAAGGGCCCTGCACCGTCAACATCGATGTCGGCGTGGCCGAGGCGGGCAGCGGCGCCGTGCCGCGCGATGGCGCGCCGGGCGACCGCAGCAAAGGCGTCAACGGCTTCGTGCTCAACACCATCACGCCCGAGACCGACAAGACCTGCCTCTACTTCTGGGCCTTTGCGCGCAACTACTGCATCGGCGAACAACGGCTCACGCACCAGTTGCGCGAGGGCGTGTCGGGCATCTTCCGCGAGGACGAGCTGGTGCTCGAAGCCCAGCAGCGCGCGATCGACGACCGGCCCGACTACAGCTTCTACAACCTCAACATCGACGCCGGCGCGATGTGGGCGCGGCGGCTGATCGACCAGATGGTGGCGCGCGAGAAGCCGCGGGCGCCGACGATTCCGATCCAGGCCGCGGAGCTCGCCCGATGAGTGCGCTGCCCGTGGCCGGCGAGCCGGGCGAAGCCGGCGGGTCCCAGGCGGTCAAGGCCCAGTTGCGGCTGCGCGAGATGATCCTGGCCGGCGAGTTGCCGGGCGGCGCGCGGATCGCCGAAGTGGCGGTGTCGGAACTGCTGGGCGTCTCGCGCACGCCGGTGCGCAGCGCGCTGATGCGGCTCGAACAGGAAGGGCTGCTCGAAGCCCTGCCCAACGGCGGCTATGCGGTGCGCACCTTCTCGGAACGCGACGTGGCCGACGCCATCGAGCTGCGTGGCACCCTCGAAGGCCTGTCGGCGCGGCTGGCCGCCGAGCGCGGCGCACCGCCGGTGGTGCTGCGCGAGGCCAGGGCCTGCCTGCGGCGCATCGACGAGCTGCTGCGCGATCCGGCGCTCGACGACGCGGCCTTCTCGCACTACGTGGCCTTCAACGAGGAATTCCATCGGCTGCTGTCCGAGATGTCGGGCAGTGCGCTGATCGCCAAGCAGATGGAGCGCGTGATCAATCTGCCCTTTGCCTCGCCTTCGGGCTTCGTCGTGGTGCAGGCCAACACGCCCGCGGCGCGGGACATGCACCTGATCGCGCAGGACCAGCACGGCCAGGTGCTCGATG
>NZ_JBFUCI010000502.1:0-4184 GCF_056405335.1 Variovorax sp. P1_H12_2 | reverse complement strand
CTTCCTGGACCTCGCGGCCCAGCAGCGCAGCCACGTCCTCGACCCGCACGCCATCGGGCCGGCGGACCAGGAAATCGGCGTCGCCCTCGAGCGCGCGGCGGGCCCGCATCACCTGATGCAGCTCGCGCACCACGTGCACCGGCAGGCGGATGGCGCGGGCCTGCATCATCGCCGCCCGTTCGATCGCCTGCCGGATCCACCAGGTCGCGTAGGTTGAAAAACGAAAGCCCCGCTCGGGCTCGAACTTGTTGATCGCGTGCATCAGGCCGAGATTGCCTTCCTCGATCAGATCGGCCATCGGCACGCCGCGCCCCAGGTAGCCCTTGGCGATGTTGACCACCAGCCGCAGGTTGTGCTCGATCATCGACTGCCGGGCGGCGAAGTCGCCGCTGCGCGCGGCGCAGGCGGTGCGGTACTCCTCGTCGGGCGTGAACAGCTGGGTGCGCCGGATCTCGCGCAGATAGATCGTCAGCGAGTCGCCGCCGCCCAGTCCGGCCGGCAACGCGTCGCCCGCCCTGTCGTCCGGCTCCTGCTCGGAGAAGCGAGCCTCGGGCTGGATGTCGCCGCCGTTGCCCGCCACTCGCCGCACGTCCGCGGTGCGATGAGGGCGAGAGGCGGCCATGGCGCTAACGCGTCGGCAGGTAGCGGGCCGGATCGACCGGCTTGCCCTGGCGGCGGATTTCGAAATGCAGCTTGACGCGATCCGCATCGCTGTTGCCCATCTCGGCAATCTTCTGGCCCTTCTGCACCGACTGGTCCTCCTTCACGAGCAGCGTGCGATTGTGCGCATAGGCCGTGAGATAGGTGTTGTTGTGCTTCAGGATGATGAGGTTGCCGTAGCCACGCAGGCCGGCGCCAGCGTAGACTACGCGCCCGTCCGCGGCGGCGAGCACCGAATCGCCGGCCTTGCCGGCGATGTCCAGGCCCTTGTTCTTGGATTCATCGAACCCGGCGATCAAGGAGCCCTGCGCGGGCCAGATCCAACCCACGTCCTCGTCGCCCGAAGCTGCGGCCGGCGGGGTCGGCGAGGCGGTGACGGGTGCTGCGGGCTTGACCGCCGGACCTGCTGCTGCTGCCGCTGCGGTGGCCGGTGCGACGATCGGCTGCGTCCCAGGCCGCGCGGCCTCAGTGACGGGCGCTGCCGCCACAGCGGTCGCGCCGGTCGGCGGGATCACGCGCAGCACCTGGCCGACTTCGATCAGGTCGGGATTGTCGAGATTGTTCCAGCGGGCGATGTTCTGCCAGGTCTGCCCGGTCTCGATGCCGATGCGACGGATGGTGTCGCCCGGTCGCACGGCATAGTAGCCGGGCTTGCCATAGTTCTCGATGCCGGGCAGCGGCTTGCCCGATGCATCGGTGGTGATCGGAGGCCCGCCGGGAACGCCGGACCCGTTCGTCGCGCCCGGCGCTTGCGTCATGGTGCCGCGGTCTTCGACCGGCGCCGGACCGCGTGGTGAGGCACACCCCGCAATCACGAGCACACCCACCAGCGTGACGCCGGAGAGCCAGCTCCGATTGCCAATACCCTGCATTGTTCTTCCCTTCAAGCAATTCCCGATTTTAGGGGGACAAAGTGAACAGCCTCAAGAATGCGGCGCTCGAGACCGCGCGCTGTTTTGTCGATGACGACCAGCGCCTGGCCGCCGGTCGCGGACTGGGTCGGCGCGACGATCCGGCCGCCAACGGCCAGCTGCGCGGTCCAGGCTTCGGGCACCGCCTCGCCGCCCGCTGCGGCGATGATGCCCGCGTACGGCGCGCCCTTCGCATAGCCCACCATGCCATCTCCCAGCATCAGATGGACGGTCGCCAGCCGGAACGACCGCAGGTTCACCCTCGCCCGCTCGTGCAGGCCGCGGAGCCGCTCGATGCTGTAGACCTCGGCCGCCACATGGCTCAGGACGGCTGCCTGGTAGCCGCAGCCGGTACCGATCTCGAGCACGCGGCCCAGGCGTTCGCCGGGCTTGTTGGCCAGGGCCGGCGCGCCGAGCAGCAGTTCGATCATGCGCGCCACCACGTTCGGCTTCGAGATGGTCTGGCCCAGACCGATCGGCAGGCTGGTGTCCTCGTAGGCCTGGTTGACCAGCGCACTGTCGACGAACAGATGGCGTTCGACCGTGCCCATGGCACGCAGCACGCGCGCATCGGCGATGCCCTGGGCGGCGAGCCGCTGGACCATGCGCGCCCGCACCGCGTCCGAGGCCATCGAAGGCGTCGTCGGAACCATCGGCTTGAGCGGCACGGCGGGCATGCGCCCGCGGGTCGCTGCGGAGGCCGTGGGCGTCAGGCGTACGGGAAAACCCGGGCGTTGGTTGCCCAAGTCAGCCCCCCGCCGCGCTGCGCGCGACACGCGCCATCGTGTCGCCCCAGTGCGCGAGGTTCGAGTGATCGGTGAGATCGACCTGCAGCGGCGTCAAGGCCACGTGGCCCGCGGCAGTGGCATGGAAATCGGTCCCTTCGCCACTGTCCTTCGCCCCGCCGGCACCGGCGATCCAGTACATGGTCTCGCCCCGCGGGCTGTCCTGCGTGATCACCTTTTCGGCCGCGTGGCGGCGCCCCAAGCGACAGACCTTGACCGGCTTCAGTTCGTCGAAGGGCAGGTTCGGCACGTTGACATTGAGAAGGAAGGCATTGCCACCGAGCATCTGCTCGCGCTCGATCTGCTCGACCAGGCGCCGGGCCACGCGCGCCGCGGCATCGACATGCGCCCAGCCCTTCTCGATCTGCGAGAAGGCGATGGCGGGGATGCCGAACAGATAGGCCTCCATGGCGGCGCCGACGGTGCCGGAATAAATCGTGTCGTCGCCCATGTTGGCGCCGTTGTTGATGCCGGACACCACCAGGTCGGGCCGGTAGTCGAGCAATCCCTTGAGGGCGATGTGCACGCAGTCGGCGGGCGTGCCCGTGACATAGCGGAAGCCGTTGTGCGCCTTGTGCACGTAGAGCGGCGCGGCCAGCGTGAGGGCGTTCGACTTGGCGCTGTTGTTGTGCTCGGGTGCGACCACCTCGACCTCGGCGACGTCCTTCAGCGCGTCGTGCAAGGCGACGAGGCCGGGTGCCTGGAAGCCGTCGTCGTTCGAAATAAGTATCTTCATGGCGTCAGTCAGTGGCGGCGATTGTAGGCGGCAGTGCGTCACGGCTGGGACATGCACCGCCTGCGCCGCCCGCCTATCATGACCCGGATTTTCCATAGACCCCAGACTCATTTACAGGAGACACGAGCATGCACGCATGGCTCTGCGAAAACCCCGTCGGCGTCGAGGCGCTGACCTGGAAAGAACTGCCGACGCCCACACCGGGCCCGGGACAGGTGCTGATCGAAATCAAGGCCGCGAGCCTGAATTTCCCGGACCTGCTGATCGTGCAGAACAAGTACCAGATGAAGCCGCCGCTGCCGTTCGTTCCCGGTTCCGAATATGCGGGCGTGATCGCCGCGGTCGGCGAAGGCGTCACGACCCTGAAGGTCGGACAGAACGTGGCGTGCCTGTCCGGCACCGGCGGCTTCGGCACCCACACGCTGGCGCCGGCGGCGCTGTGCATGCCATTGCCCGACGGCTTCGGCCACGTCGATGCCGCGGCCTTTGTCATGACCTACGCGACGTCCYGGCATGCGTTGATGGACCGCGCTCAATTGAAAGCCGGCGAGACGGTGCTGGTACTCGGCGCGGCTGGCGGTGTCGGCACCGCGGCCATCCAGATTGCCAAGGCCGCGGGAGCCAGGGTCATTGCAGCCGCATCGACCGACGAGAAATGCGAGCTTTGCAAGTCCATTGGCGCCGACGCGGCGATCAACTACACGACGCATGCATTGCCCAATGGCTTTCGCGACGCGATCAAGGCCGCGACCGACGGCAAAGGCCCGGATGTCATTTACGACCCGGTGGGCGGCGAATTCGCCGAACCGGCATTCCGCTCGATCGCCTGGCGCGGCCGCTATCTGGTGGTCGGTTTTGCCGCCGGCCCGATCCCCTCGCTGCCATTGAATTTGACGCTGCTCAAGGGCGCATCGCTGGTCGGCGTGTTCTGGGGCGATTTCGCGCGCCGTGAACCCAAGGCCAATGCCCAGATGATGGCCGAATTGGCGAAGTGGTACAGCCAGGGCAAGGTCAAGCCAGTGATCGACCAGACCCTGCCGATGTCGGAACTCCGCGCCGCCTATGCGCACATGGGCTCGCGCGGCGTCAAGG
>NZ_JBFUCI010000501.1:0-4184 GCF_056405335.1 Variovorax sp. P1_H12_2 | reverse complement strand
GAAAGCGCACCGTGGAAACCAGGTTTCCACGACAGATAAGAACGGAACGAAAAGTGTGGAAACCTGGTTTCCACGCGAACGGGCTTTTCATCTGCGGCGGACAAGTAATTGCCCGACTTTGAGGGAAGAGTCGTGCCTTCGGCCGCGGTGCACGCCCGCCAGGGCGCATCCCCGATCAAGTCTCTTCGTTCCAGGAGATACCCATCATGGCTAGTACCCGAAAGCGGCTTGAGGCGCTGACCGCAGGATTGTCGCTTCCGCCAGCCGAGCTGGATCATGCGGGCCCGGTACCGCCAGCGGCCGCGATGGAGACCCAGCCACTCGCTGCCGTAGCCGTGGAAACCAGGTTTCCACCGGCTGTCACGGGTCCCATGGCGCCCCGAACCGGTCCCGGCCAGATGATGGCGTTCCGTGGGCAGATCCAGCAAGTGGAAGGGGAGATGGCTGCGCTGCGCGACAAGCTTCGCCAATATGAAGGGGCGCTTCCGACCCGCAAGCTGGACCCACGAACGATTCGCCCGAGCAGCTGGGCCAATCGCCATGCATCCTCGTTTAACACGAGCGAGTTCGCGGGCCTGAAGGCCGACATCGAGCATGCCGGAGGGAATGTGCAGCCGATCCTGGTGCGCCCTCTCACGGACGAGGCGGGGCAGTACGAACTGGTCTTTGGGCACCGTCGCCACCAGGCAACCTTGGAGCTCGGTATCCCCGTACTGGCGTCGATCTGGACGGAGGAACTGAGTGATCGTGACCTGTTTGCGGCCATGGATCGGGAAAACCGCGAACGGGCCGACCTGTCGCCGTACGAGCAGGGGGTCATGTACCAGCGGGCCCTCGAGGCGCAGCTCTTTCCGACGCAGCGCCAGCTCGCCGAAAATCTCGGCGTGAGCCATACCTGGGTTCGCAAGGCGCTGATCGTGGCCCAACTCCCGCCAGCCGTCGTCGACGTGTTCAGAAGCCCACTGGAGATCAGCTTCCGCCACGCGGAGCAGATCAACGCCGCCATGGACAAGGATCGAAAGGGTGTCCTCAAGAGAGTGGAAAAGCTGCGCGGCCAGAACCTACCGGCAGCAACGGTACTTGCGCGTCTACTGGATGTGAATGCTAACTTTCAGAAGCTCAGAAGGATTGAGGTGGAGGTCGCGGGGGCGAAGGCTGGGGTCTTGAGCAGGTCGGCGGCGGGCGATGTGACCGTCACATTGGCGGCCGGACTCGCCGCGACCGCATCCACGAGCGCTTTGGGTGCGGCGATCGGGGAGGCATTGGAACGCCTGCGCCGACTCGACGCTTGAGCCCCATGCCGCGCCAATGTGAGAACCGTTGGGATAGGTGCGGGGCTATGGAGATTCACGGATTTGCCAAACTGACAACCATCCGCGTGCAGGAGCGCTTCCTCCCCCAATAACCGGGATGCGGAAAACTCCAACAAATTCAATGACTTGAAAAGACCTTCTCGAAAAGTGCCGCCGGTGACACCGCAAAATGACATTGATGATAATAATGTCCAGCATTATGAAGGTTCAGGTCACGCTCGCACACCGCCCCCTCCGGGGGRGGGCCGCGCGAGTCCAACGACCCGTCCGGTTTGATGCACCCGCCCAAACGTCCAGCTTCTAATCGGTTTACCGTCACAGCCATGGCCGCCGTACCGACCCCACAGCAACTCGGCCACCTCGATGATGAGGAGCTCGAGCGCCTGGCTGTGTCCTGGCGCACTCTGGCGCTTCGCGGCGACCGCGAGGCCAACGGGGTCGCCCATGCCCTCGAAGTCGAGCGGCGCCGACGGATGCGGGCGAGCCAGCTGGCGCAACTGCCGTCGCAGCCGGTGGCAACACCGCGGCCCTGGTGGAAATTCTGGGGATCCCCTGCCGGCAAGGACCGCGACCCGCCGTGGCCGACATGAGGAAAAAGGCACTTCCGCGCAAGCTGCACAGCGGGCATTTCGCCTTCATGAGGGCCCTGGCCCAAGGCCTCGATGAGCGCGCGAGCTGGGACCGGTACCTGCGGCTCGAAGGCGAGCACACGGATCTGCGGACGGTCCGAAAGACGATCGCCTGGATCCGCGACGAGTTCGCGGCCGCGGCCAGGCGTGAGAACAAGCCGGGCACCGCCCGGCTGATCCTGCTGGACCCGGATCGGATCAAGTCGGCGCCCAAGCAACCGACGCTGGTCGAGTTCGCCCAAGCGCAGGGCATGGAGGATTTTTCGGAAGCCGAGCAGCTGGAAGCCTACGAAGAGGCCTATCCGCCCAGTGCGAGGGGAGGAAGTGGAGGGCAGGGCAGGGGCGGGCAGGGCGCTTCGGCCCAGCCCACGCGCCGGTCCCGCGTCATCGAGCGGCAGCTCGAAGCGCTGCGCTGGTTGCAAGGCCTCGTGGCGCAGGATCCGCGCCCGGGCGACCGCGTGGGGGCGTGGCTGAATCCTTCGCTGGCCAGCCGCCTCGAGCGCGCCGGCGTCCCGACACTCGCGGCGCTCGTCGAACGCATCAATGGCATCGGCGCACGCTGGTGGGTGCAGGTGCCGGGCGTGGGAGCGCTCAAGGGCTCACGAATCCTCGAGTGGCTGCATGCGAACGAGGCCGTGCTGGGGCTGCGGGTCGGGCGGCACGTGGACCAGCCGCGCGCGCAACTGTCGCTGTCCTCCCTGGCCGAGGTGGTGCCAGCGGCCACGGCCATCCGCCCTTTCGAGAAATTCCTGCTCCCGGCCGACCTGGATGGCCGTGCGGGGCGCTTTCGTGCGCCGATCGAGAAATGTCTCATCTTGGCCCGCAACGACCACGAGGCGATCGGCGCCTGGCTGGCTTCGAAGCAACCGGGAGGTGTCAATGGCGAACTCTCGTCGACGCAGCGGGCGTATCGCAAGGAGGCGGAGCGGCTGCTGCTGTGGGCGATACTGGAGCGGAAGAAGGCGTTGTCGTCGTTGGCGGTCGAGGATGTGGCTGATTACAAATCCTATCTCGCCGATCCGCCGTCGACCTGGTGCGGGCCACGCCATCACCAGCGCTGGTCGCCCCTGTGGCGACCGCTCGAAGGACCGCTGGCACCGGTCGCGCTGCGGCATTCGCTGACCATCCTGAGAAGCCTGTTTGCTTTCCTGATAAGCCAGAGCTATGTGACGGGGAATCCTTTCGCGGCGGTGATACTGCCGTCGAATCCGCAGAGGCCGCTGGGCTCGAGCCGGACCCTGACCTTCGCCCAGTGGAACCACGTCGATGCGCTGTTGAAGGACCATGTCGACACGGAAGCCGGGCGGCGGCTTCGGCGCGGCATGCGCTGGCTCTACGCAACCGGGCTGCGCCTGGCCGAGATCACGACCGTGAAGTGCGAGGACCTGGAGCAAGTCGAATACAAGACGGCCGATGGGACGGTGGCGACCGACTGGATGTTGTCGGTGGTCGGCAAGGGTGGGCGCCGCCGGCAGGTGCCGGTCCCGGGCGAGTTGGTCGACGAGCTTGGTGAAGAGCTGGCTCGATTCGGTTTCGAGCGTCAGGTGAGCGCGCCGAGCAATCGGGGCATCCATGTGATGGCGCGCTTCGACACCGGGTTCGGGCGGCCGGCATCCTGGTCGGCCTCGGGGCTCTATCAGGCCATCAGGGCGTTCCTGACACAGGCCGCCGATAGCCTTGAGGGCGCTGACGCGCGGCAGCTGAAAAAGGCCAGCACGCACTGGCTGCGGCACTGTATCCCGCACCCGACTATCGCCAGTTTTCGGCCGGCGGGGCCACCGCACAAGGAGGTCGCCCAAGTCCACCGGACATAGTCCTGGCCGCCCTAGAGATTCTTGAGGAATGCCAGGAGTTTGTCATCGGGCCTGTATCGGCCGACGCTGCCGCTAGGCGGCGTGGTCTTCGCGAGGATCTCTTCTTTCAGCGCGAGGTTCGCGTCCAAATAGATTTGCGTCGTCTCGATCGATTCGTGGCCGAGCCACAACGCGATGACGGATTGCTCGACGCCCGCCTGCAGCAGGTCCATCGCGGTCGTGTGCCGCAGAACGTGCGGAGTCACTCGCTTACCCAGCAGCGAGGAGCACTGCTTGCTTGCGGAGGCAGCGTGCTTGGTCAGGATGTACTGCACCCCATGCGAACTCAGGCGTCCACCGCTGGCATTGGGAAAGAGCGGCTGCGTGTCGGCTCCGGGCAATTCTTGTAACCAGGCCTTCAGGACGGCGCATGTCTGCTTGCTCAAAGG
>NZ_JBFUCI010000500.1:0-4193 GCF_056405335.1 Variovorax sp. P1_H12_2 | reverse complement strand
CCCGTTACGTTTTTTCTCGCACCGTCGCGACCGGGTCAGCGGCCGTTTCGCCGCCTGCCTCTGGCGGGTCTGAAGCGGCCCTGGCGGCTTGCATCGCGGCCTCGCGCTCGGCCGCTTCGCGCGCCTTGATCGCGCGGCGCCGTGCCGGGGTGGCCATCAGGTAAACCACCAGGGCCACCGGCAGCAGGCCGTAGAGTAGAAAGGTGAAGATCGCACCGAGCACGGTTCCGGTGGTGTTGGTGGCCTCTGCGACCGCCATCATCAGTGCAACATAGAGCCAGGCGATCACGACGAGGTGCATAGACGATGTTTTCAGGAAGGAATGGCGGGCCGCACTGGTGGGGCCCCTGCGAATACAGCATACTCAAAACCCGATCCTATGAGGCGAGGCAGCAGGAGACACCATGAAACACACACAGGCCGCCGGGGCCGAGACTTTCGCGCCGTTTCAGCAGGCGCTCACGCAGGGTTGGGAGAAGGCGCTCGAATCCTTCCAGGCGCTTGGCGCTTCGGGAACCCGGCCGGCGGGTGCGCCCTGGAATATCCCTAAGTTCGCCATGTCCGGCGACAAGCTCCGCCTGCTGCAGGAGCAGTACGTCAGCGAAGCCTCCGAGCTCTGGCACAACGGCTTCGCGGCCCAGGCCCACGCCGACAAGCGCTTCGCCGGCGCTGCCTGGGGCAGCAACCCGGTCTCGTCCTTCTCGGCCGCGATCTACCTGCTGAACGCGCGCACGCTGCTGGGCATGGCCGAAGCGGTCGAGACCGACGAAAAGACCCGCTCCCGCCTTCGCTTCGCGGTCGAGCAATGGATGGCCGCCTCGTCGCCCAGCAACTACCTCGCCTTCAATGCCGAGGCGCAGAAGAAGGCGCTCGACACCCAGGGCGAGAGCATTGCCAAGGGCATCCAGAACCTGCTGCATGACCTCCAGCAGGGCCATGTCAGCATGACCGATGAAAGCGCCTTCGAGGTCGGCCGCAATGTCGGCACCACCGAGGGCGCGGTGGTGTTCGAGAACGCGCTGTTCCAGTTGCTCGAATACAAGCCGCTGACAGCCAAGGTCTACGAACGGCCGCTGCTGTTGATCCCGCCGTGCATCAACAAGTTCTACATCCTCGACCTGCAGCCCGAGAACTCGCTGATCCGCTACGCGGTGGAGCAGGGGCACCGCGTGTTCGTGGTCAGCTGGCGCAATCCCGATGCGTCGATGGCGCAATACACCTGGGACCAGTACATCGAGGACGCCGCCATCAAGGCGATCCACGTGACCCAGGAGATCACCGGCCAGGACAAGAAGGGCGGACAGATCGACACCCTGGGTTTTTGCGTCGGCGGCACCATCCTGAGCACCGCGCTGGCCGTGCTCGCGGCGCGCGGCGAACAGCCCGCCGCCTCGGTCACGCTGCTGACCACCCTGCTCGACTTCACCGACACCGGGGTGCTCGACATCTTCATCGATGAGAACTTCGTGCAGTTCCGCGAGATGCAGATGGGGCAGGGCGGCTTGCTGAAGGGCGGCGAGCTGGCCTCCACCTTCAGCTTCCTCAGGCCGAACGACCTGGTCTGGAACTACGTGGTGGGCAACTATCTCAAGGGCGAGACGCCGCCGCCGTTCGACCTGCTCTACTGGAACAGCGACGCCACGAACCTGCCGGGGCCGATGTACTGCTGGTATCTGCGCCACACCTACCACGAGAACAAGCTGGCGGCGCCGGGCGCGCTGACCGTGGCCGGCGAGCAGGTCGACCTCGGGGCCATCGAGGCGCCGGTCTACATCTATGGCTCGCGCGAAGACCACATCGTGCCGATCGGCGGCGCCTATGCCTCGACGCAGCTGCTCAGCGGCAAGAAGCGCTTCGTGATGGGCGCCTCGGGCCACATCGCGGGCGTGATCAATCCTCCGGCCAAGAAGAAGCGCAGCCACTGGATCCGCGCCGACGGCAAGCTGCCGAAGACGCCGGCCGAATGGCTGGCCGGCGCCACCGAGCATCCCGGCAGCTGGTGGACCGACTGGTCCGACTGGCTCAAGACCCACGCGGGCAAGCAGATCCCTGCCCCCAAGGCCTATGGCAAAGGCAGCGCCTACCAGGCGAGCGAGCCGGCGCCGGGCCGCTACGTCAAGGCGAAAGCCTGATTCCTTTTCTTGTTAGTCCCCCACCACCCTTTGCACGACCTGCATCGCATGAAACCGACACACCCGAGGCCGGGGCACCCGAGGAACCGGCTCTGCCGGGCCGCCGGGTGCGCCCCCTTCAGGGGGTGTCAGAGCCACACGAAGTGGGCGAGGCTGGGGGTGATTCTTTAGTACTGGAGAACACACCATGGAAGACATCGTCATCGTTTCAGCCGCACGTACCGCCGTGGGCAAGTTCGGCGGTTCGCTGGCCAACATCCCGGCGACCGAACTCGGCGCCCTCGTGATCAGGGAAGTGCTGGCGCGCGCCAAGGTCGGCAGCGATCAGATCGGCGAGGTCATCATGGGCCAGGTGCTGGCCGCGGGCAGCGGCCAGAATCCGGCGCGCCAGGCGCTGCTGAAGAGCGGCATCACCCAGGAGACACCGGCGCTGACCATCAACGCAGTCTGCGGCTCGGGCCTGAAGGCGGTGATGCTGGCGGCGCAGGCGGTGGCCACGGGCGACAGCGAGATCGTCATCGCGGGCGGGCAGGAGAGTATGAGCCTGGCGCCGCACGTGCTGCCCAACTCGCGCAACGGCCAGCGCATGGGCGACTGGAAGCTGGTCGACTCGATGATCGTCGACGGCCTGTGGGACGTGTACAACCAGTACCACATGGGCATCACGGCCGAGAACGTGGCCAAGAAGTACGACATCAGCCGCGCCGCGCAGGACGAACTGGCGCTCGGCAGCCAGACCAAGGCGGCCGCGGCGCAGGATGCCGGCAAGTTCAAGGACGAGATCGTCGCGGTCAACATCCCGCAGAAGAAGGGCGACCCGGTGGTTTTCGCCCAGGACGAGTTCATCAACCGCAAGAGCAGCGCCGAGGGCCTCGCGGGCCTGCGCCCGGCCTTCGACAAGGCCGGCGGCGTGACGGCGGGCAATGCCTCGGGCCTGAACGACGGCGCCGCCGCCGTGATGGTGATGACCGCCAAGAAGGCGGCCGCCCTGGGCCTGAAGCCGCTCGGGCGCATCGCCAGCTACGCCAGCACCGGCCTCGATCCGGCCTTCATGGGCATGGGTCCGGTGCCGGCCTCGCAGAAGGCGCTGCAGCGCGCCGGCTGGAAGCCGCAGGACCTCGACCTGCTCGAGATCAACGAGGCCTTCGCGGCCCAGGCCTGCGCGGTGCATCGCGAGATGGGCTGGGACGTCAACAAGGTCAACGTGAACGGCGGTGCGATCGCCATCGGCCACCCCATCGGTGCCTCGGGCTGCCGCATCCTGGTGACGCTGCTGCACGAGATGCAGCGCCAGAACGCCAAGAAGGGCATTGCCTCGCTGTGCATCGGCGGCGGCATGGGTGTCGCCCTGACGATCGAACGCTAACCCCCAGGTTGGCTCTCGGCCGCGCGCAGCGTGCCTGTTCGTGGGCCGCCACGGGACCGGCTTTGCCGGGCCGTGGGCGGCGCCCCCGGTAGGGGGTGGGCGCCCGACACGAAGTGCGGGCAACCTGGGGGCGAGCTCAATCTATTTCGAGGAGCACGGGTTGGTGGTCTGAGGCGCGGGTCTGCAAATCGACCTCGACCCTGCGCACCCGCGGCGCCAGTTCATCGCTCACGAAGACGAAATCGCAGGCCATCGGATCGGGRCCGTAGGTGCGGTCGAAGAGGCGGAAGGTCGGGTCGTGCGGCCGCTCGGGGTGGGCCAGCGGCCAGGCATCCTGGAACCGCAAGGCGGGTGCCTGGGCCGACAGGGCGGGGTCGGTGAAAGGCTGCTGGATGGCGTCATATGCCGGGTCGGACGCGGGCGTGTTGAAGTCGCCGCAGAGGATGGCCTGCGGCGTGTGGCGCTTGGGCCGGAACGGCGAGCCAGGGAAGTCGTCGACAGGCGGTGCCGCGGCCTGCTCGCAGGCCTCCTTGTGCAACGCGCGCAGGGCGCGCGCCTGCGCCAGCCGCTGCGCCGGCGAGTAGTACTCCAGGTGCGTGGTCATCACGCGCAGCGGGCCCAGTTCGGGGCTGGTCAGCGTGACCACGGTGCACATGCGCGGCATGCTGGTCACGGACGGGTCGGCCGGCCAGGGC
>NZ_JBFUCI010000499.1:0-4196 GCF_056405335.1 Variovorax sp. P1_H12_2 | reverse complement strand
GGACCAAGGCGGCGGCCAAGTCGGCCCCCGGCGGCAACCTGGACGCCCTGAACTGGGTCACGCCGGACGGCATCACGGTCAAGCCGCTCTATACGGCGGCCGACCTGCAGGGGCTCAAGTACACCGATACCTTGCCCGGCTTCGAGCCCTACCTGCGCGGCCCGCAGGCCACGATGTACGCGGTACGGCCGTGGACCATCCGCCAGTACGCGGGCTTCTCGACCGCCGAGGAATCGAATGCCTTCTACCGCAAGGCGCTGGCGGCCGGCGGCCAGGGCGTCAGCGTGGCCTTCGACCTCGCCACCCACCGCGGCTACGACAGCGACCATCCGCGCGTCACCGGCGACGTCGGCAAGGCCGGCGTGGCGATCGACTCGGTCGAGGACATGAAGATCCTGTTCGACCAGATCCCGCTCGACAAGGTCAGCGTCTCGATGACCATGAACGGCGCGGTGCTGCCGGTGCTGGCGGGCTACGTGGTCGCGGCGGAAGAGCAGGGCGTGGCGCAGGACCAGCTCAGCGGAACCATCCAGAACGACATCCTCAAGGAGTTCATGGTCMGCAACACCTACATCTTCCCGCCGGCGCCGAGCATGCGGATCATCGGCGACATCATCGAGTACACGGCGCAGAATATGCCCAAGTTCAACTCGATCTCGATCAGCGGCTATCACATGCAGGAAGCCGGCGCCAACCAGGCGCTCGAACTCGCGTTCACGCTGGCCGACGGCAAGGAATACGTCAAGACCGCGCTGGCCAAGGGCCTCGACGTCGACGGCTTCGCGGGGCGGCTCAGTTTCTTCTGGGCCATCGGCATGAACTTCTACCTCGAAGTCGCCAAGATGCGCGCCGCGCGCCTGCTGTGGTGCCGGATCATGAAGGAGTTCGAGCCGAAGAACCCCAAGAGCCTGATGCTGCGCACCCATTGCCAGACCTCGGGCTGGTCGCTGACCGAGCAGGACCCGTACAACAACGTCGTGCGCACCACGATCGAGGCGATGGCCGCGGTGTTCGGCGGCACCCAGAGCCTGCACACCAACGCGCTCGACGAGGCCATCGCACTGCCGACCGAATTCAGCTCGCGCATCGCGCGCAACACGCAGCTCATCATCCAGGAAGAGACCCACATCACGAGCGTCATCGACCCCTGGGCCGGCAGCTACATGATGGAGAAGCTCACGCAGGACATGGCCGATGCGGCCTGGACCATCATCGAGGAGGTCGAGGCGATGGGCGGCATGACCCGCGCCGTCGACAGCGGCTGGGCCAAGCTCAAGATCGAGGCCGCCGCGGCCGACAAGCAGGCGCGCATCGACTCAGGCAAGGATGTGATCGTGGGCGTCAACAAGTACAAGCTCAAGTCCGAGGACGCGATCGACAGCCTGTCGATCGACAACATGAAGGTGCGCGACGGCCAGGTCGCCAAGCTCAAGGCGATCCGCGAGAAGCGCGACAGCGCCGCCGTCCAGGCCGCGCTCGACGCGCTGACCGCGGCAGCGGAAAGCGGCGAGGGCAACCTGCTCGACCTCAGCATCCAGGCGGTGCGCCTGCGCGCCACGGTCGGCGAGATCAGCGATGCGCTCGAGAAGATCTATGGCCGCCACCGCGCCGACACGCAGAAGGTTACCGGTGTCTACGCCGCGGCCTACGACTCGGCCGAAGGCTGGGAGGCGCTGCAGCACGAGATCGCCGCTTTCGCGGAGGCGCAGGGCCGGCGGCCGCGCGTGATGATCTCCAAGCTGGGCCAGGACGGCCACGACCGCGGCGCCAAGGTGGTCGCGACCGCCTTTGCCGACCTCGGTTTCGACGTCGACATGGGCCCGCTGTTCCAGACCCCCGAGGAATGCGCCCGCCAGGCGATCGAGAACGACGTCCATGCGGTGGGCGTCAGCACGCTGGCCGCCGGCCACAAGACGCTGGTGCCGGCGATCATCGAGGAACTGAAGAAGCAGGGCGCCGACGACATCATCGTCTTCGTGGGCGGCGTGATCCCGCGCCAGGACTACGATTTCCTCTACGACGCCGGCGTCAAGGGCATCTACGGACCGGGCACCCCGATCCCGGCGAGCGCCAAGGACGTGCTCGAGCAGATTCGCGCGGCAGTTGCGGCCTGAAGATGCCGCCCGCCAAGGCACCGGTCACGGTGGAAGCGCTGCTGGCGGCCGAGGGGCCGCTGCAGCGCCGCGCGATCGCCAAGGCGATCACGCTGCTCGAATCGACCCGCGCCGACCACCGCGCGCAGGCCGATGCGCTGCTCACGGCCCTGTTGCCGCATACCGGCAAGTCCTTTCGCCTCGGCATCTCGGGCGTGCCCGGGGTCGGCAAGTCGACCTTCATCGAGACCCTGGGGCTCTACCTGATCGATCAGGGCCACCGCGTCGCCGTGCTCACCATCGATCCGTCGTCCACCGTCTCGGGCGGCTCCATCCTCGGCGACAAGACGCGCATGGAGCGGCTCTCGATGGATGAGCGCGCCTACATCCGGCCCAGCCCCTCGAGCGGCACGCTGGGCGGCGTGGCCGAGAAGACACGCGAGGCGATGCTGGTCTGCGAGGCCGCCGGCTACGACATCGTGATCGTCGAGACGGTCGGCGTCGGCCAGAGCGAGACCGCGGTCTCGGGCATGACCGACATGTTCGTGCTGCTGCAGTTGCCCAATGCCGGCGACGACCTGCAGGCGATCAAGAAGGGCGTGATGGAACTGGCCGACCTGGTGGTGATCAACAAGGCCGACATCGACCGCGACGCGGCGACGCGCGCGCAGGCCCAGATCACCTCCGCGCTGCGGCTGTTCGGCCATCACGGCAATCCGGCGCACGCGCAAGTCATGCATGCGGCCCACGCCACGCCGGGCACACCCGAAGCCGAAGTGCGCTTCTGGTTGCCCAAGGTGATCCAGCTCAGCGCGCTGCTGGGCACCGGCGTCGATGGCTTCTGGGCCGCGGTGCTGGAGTTCAAGGCGCTGCAGGCGGCCAACGGCCGCTTCGGCACGCGGCGCGAGAAGCAGGCGCTGGCGTGGATGTGGGAGCGCGTGGATGCCGGTCTCAAGCAGGCCTTCCGCCAGCATCCGCAGGTACGCGAGTTGCTGCCRCAGACCGTGGCCCAGGTGGCGGCCGGGACGCTGCCCGCATCGACCGCGGCGCGCCAACTGCTCGCCGCGCAGGCCGGACAGGCCGGACAGGCGTAGCCTGCGGCAGTCCCTTCCAAAAAGATCAACTCTTACGACGGAACGTCATGAAAGAAATCCTCGAACAACTCGAAAAACGCCGCGCCCAGGCGCGCCTCGGCGGCGGCCAGAAGCGCATCGACGCCCAGCATGCCAAGGGCAAGCTGACCGCGCGCGAGCGCATCGAACTCCTGCTCGACGACAACACCTTCGAGGAATGGGACATGTTCGTCGAGCACCGCTCGAGCGACTTCGGCATGGCCGACAACAAGATCCCGGGCGATGGCGTGGTCACGGGCTACGGCATGATCAACGGCCGCCTGGTCTTCATCTTCAGCCAGGACTTCACGGTCTTCGGCGGCGCCCTCAGCGAGGCCCACGCCGAGAAGATCTGCAAGGTGATGGACCAGGCCATGAAGGTCGGCGCGCCGGTCATCGGCCTCAACGATTCGGGCGGCGCCCGCATCCAGGAGGGCGTGGCCTCGCTGGGCGGCTATGCCGACGTATTCCAGCGCAACGTGATGGCCTCGGGCGTGGTGCCGCAGATCAGCATGATCATGGGCCCGTGCGCGGGCGGCGCGGTGTATTCGCCGGCCATGACCGACTTCATCTTCATGGTGAAGGACAGCAGCTACATGTTCGTCACCGGCCCCGAGGTCGTGAAGACGGTGACGCACGAGGACGTGACGGCCGAGGAACTCGGCGGCGCCTCGACCCACACCACCAAGAGCGGCGTGGCCGACATGGCCTTCGAGAACGACGTCGAGGCGCTGATGATGCTGCGCCGGCTCTACAACTACCTGCCGCTCAACAACCGCGAGAAGCCGCCGGTGCGCCCGAGCGGCGACCCGGCCGAGCGCGCCGACCTGTCGCTCGACACCCTGGTGCCCGACAACCCCAACAAGCCCTACGACATGAAGGAGCTGATCACGAAGGTGGTCGACGACGGCGACTTCTTCGAGTTGCAGCCCGACTACGCGAAGAACATCGTGATCGGCTTCGCGCGCATGGAAGGCCAGAGCGTGGGCAT
>NZ_JBFUCI010000498.1:0-4211 GCF_056405335.1 Variovorax sp. P1_H12_2 | reverse complement strand
GGCCTGCGCGCTGGCCGAGCCGTCGCGCGAAGCCCGTGCCATGCGCCGCCCCGAGAAGCGGCAGGGCAGCAGCACGTTGTCGAGCACGCTCAGGTAGGGCAGCAGGTTGAACTGCTGGAAGATRTAGCCCACATGGGCGACCCGGGCACGGTCGCGCGCGGCGCCCGAGAGCCGGGCCCAGTCGTGGCCGAGCAGCTTGACCTGGCCGGCCTCGGCGATCAGCACGCCGGCCAGCAGCGACAGCAGCGTGCTCTTGCCGCAGCCGCTCGGGCCGTGCAGGAACACGGCCTCGCCGGCATCGACCTCGAAGCGCTCGATGTCGATGCACGGCCGCTCGGCACCGGGCCAGCCGAAGCGCAGCATCTGCGCCGAAAGGACGAGGCTCACTGGAGAACCTTCGCGCGGCGGCGCTTCGGTGCTCGCCTTCGGAGCGGCCGAATCACTTGCCCCAGGCGAGCCGCGCGGCCGGCCGCTTCAGCGTGCGCTTGAACTGTCCCTGCGGCGCGGCGATCTGGGCCTCGATCTGGCGCGGGCCCTTGAAGGCAGCGAACAGGTCGATGTCGATGAACTTGGCGGCCGCCGCATTGGTGCAGTTGAAGGCGAAGCTGCCATCGAGGTCGGCATGGCCTTCGCCGGCGCCTTCCTCGCCCTTGCCCAGACCCAGGGCCGTGGAACGCAGCGTGACCGGGCCCAGCTTGCAATTGGCGCTGGGGTCGATCTTGAAGCGCTGGTCGGCCGCGCGGAGTTGCGCGACGGCTTCCTCGGCGGCCGTCTTTTCGGGCTCGGTGCGAGGCGCGCGCTCGAATCCGACGAAGTTGTCGAGCGGGGATTCCATCTCGATGACGATGGCCGGGCCGTCGATCACGACGTTGAGCCTGATCTGACCATGGACATGGGCGGCCGGAGTCTGGGCCGGTGCCGCGAAGGGCGTTGCAAGGAAAGCGGTGAGGGCGAAAGTGACGAATGGGCGTCGGAAAGGGGTCATGCTTGGGCGCCTTGCCGGGTCGGCAGCCCCGGCGTGTTGCTCCATTCGCTCCAGCTGCCGGCATAGAGCGCGGTCGGCCCGAGGCCCGCGATCTGCATGGCGAGCAGGTTGGGCACGGCGCTCACGCCGCTGCCGCACTGGTGGACGACCGTCGCGGGATCCCGGCCCGCCAGCAAGCTGTCGAACTCGGCGCGCAACTGCGCGGCCGGCTTGAACTTGCCGTCGGGACCGAAGTTCTCGGTGAAGGGCCGGTTCACGGCCCCGGGGATGTGACCCGCGATCGGGTCCAGAGGTTCCACCTCGCCGCGATATCTTGCGCCGGCGCGGGCGTCGACCAGTGTCTGGCCGGCTTGCTCGAGCCGTGCCGCCACGGTCTGCGTGTCGACCAGCTTCAGCAGCGGCTCGCCGACCACGAAGTTCGACTGGAAGTGCGCAGGTTCCTCGCGGTTCGTGACCTCGCCGCCGGTCGCCTGCCAGGCCGGGAGCCCGCCGTCGAGCACGGCCACGGCGTCGTGGCCCATCCACTTGAGCATCCACCAGAGCCGGCCGCAGTAGTTGGCGCCGTTGCGGTCGTACACCACCGCCTGCATGCCGTTGGCGAARCCGACGCTGGACAGCCAGGCCGCGAAGCGCTCGCGGCTCGGCAGCGGATGGCGGCCGCCCGAAGCCGGCGGGCCGTCGTCCTGCGACACCACCACGCCGTGCGCGCCGGGCACGCCGTGCTTGGCGCTGAGGTCGGTGTCGAGGTTGGCATACACGGCGCCCGGGATGTGGGCCGCGCGGTACAGCTGCGGGCCGGCGTCGGGCTTCATCAGCTCGAAACTGCAGTCGAACACCATCGAGGCCGTGCTGCCGGCCAACAAGTCCTTCAGTTGTTCGGCGGAAATCAAGGTGGTGAAAGAAGGGTTGTGCATCATGGCCTCGACGAAAAGCAGATTGTCCAACGATACCTGCGCTCCTTGCCTCTTTGCCTTTGTCTGTTCGTGAAACACCGCGGAACCGGCTTCGCCGGGCCGCTGGTGTTGCCCCCGGTAGGGGGTGGGCGGGCTACACGCAGTGAGCCCAACCTGGGGGTGAGCAACAGTGACACCGCGGAACCGGCTTCGCCGGGCCGCTGGTGTTGCCCCCGGCAGGGGGTGGGCGGGCTACACGCAGTGAGCCCAACCTGGGGGCGAGCCTAATGCTCTTCGGCGGGCGCCTTGGGCAGCGAGCGCTGGCGCAGCACGGTGGCGGCGATGCCGCTGGCCACGATCAGCGCCATGCCGGTCCAGCCCGCGGCGTCGATGCGGTCGCCGAACAGCAGCACGCTGTAGATCGCGGCGAAAACGATGCCGGAGTATTGGAGATTGGCGACCACCAGCGTACCGCTTTCGGTCTTGGCGCTGGCGTAGGCGCGTGTCATACAGAGCTGCCCGAGCGCCGCCAGCACGCCGACCGGCAGCAGCCACAGCGCATGGCTCCAGGTCCAGTTGGCCCAGGGGGTGGCGCCGCCCAGCAGCGTGCCCAGACCGCCCGCGACGGCCGAGCCGACCGCGAAATAGAACACCGTGCGCGCCTCGGGCTCGCCGAGCCTCGACAGCGCCACCACCTGCATGTAGGCAAAAGCGGCCGTGAGACCCGACAGCAGGCCCAGGAGTCCGGCGAAACCCTGGTTGTCTCCCACCGTGGGCTTGAGCATCAGGACGACGCCGCCGAAGCCGGCCAGCACCGTGAGCACCAGCGGACCCTGCAGCGGCGGCCGCGGCAGGCTGCCGTCGCGGCCCGGCGTCGGCACCCAGGCGAGCAGGGCACCGCCGACCAGGAAGGCCGCGATCCAGACGCTGCTCATGTAGTTCAGCGTCATCGCGGTGGCCAGCGGCATGTGGGCGATGGCATAGAACCAGGCACCCAGCGACACGACGCCGATCAGGCTGCGCCAGGCGTGCATGCCGGGATAGCGGGTGGCCAGCGAGACGCCGCGGCTGCGCGCCAGCACCCAGAGGAACACGATGCCGATCAGGCCGCGGTAGAAGACCAGCTCGGCGCTGGAGAACCAGGCCGAGGCGTACTTCACGCACACGCCCATGGTGGCGAAGATCAGTGCGCCCAGCACCATCCAGAGCGCTTGCATCAGGCGCTGACCCCCAGCCTCGCCCACTTCGTGTGGCTCGGGCACCCCCTTCCAGGGGGCAACACCCGCGGCCCGGCAAAGCCGGTTCCGCGGTGTTTCACGAACGGGCCGGGCCGTGGGGCTTGGGTGTTCAACGGCTGCGCGCAGCGCGCCCGTTCGTGGGCTGCCGTGGAACCGGCTTCGCCGGGCCACCGGCAGCGCCCCCGGTAGGGGGGTGGCGGCCACACGAAGTGGGCAAGCCTGGGGGGGAGGTCATTTCCCTGCGGTACCACTCGTGGAACTGCTGCATGCCGTCTTCCATCGGGCTCTGGTAGGGGCCGCTCTCGTCGTCGCCGCGCTGCATCAGCGCGCGGCGCCCGGCGTCCATGCGCTCGGCGATCTCGTCGTCCTCGACGCAGGTCTCCATGTAGGCGGCCTGCTGGGCTTCGACGAACTCGCGTTCGAAGGCGACGATCTCCTCGGGATAGAAGAACTCGACCATGTTGAGCGTCTTCTGCGGGCCCACCGGATGCAGCGTCGAGACCGTGAGYACGTGCGGATACCACTCGACCATCACGTGCGGGTAGTAGCTGAGCCAGATCGCACCGTACCTGGGCGGATGGCCGTTGCGGTATTTGAGCAATTGCTCCTGCCAGCGCTGGTAGACCGGACTGCCGGCGCGGCCCAGCCGGTTGGCGACGCCCACGGTCTGGACCGAGAAATGGTGGCCGAACTCCCAGCGCAGGTCGTCGCAGGTGACGAAGCTGCCCAGCCCCGGGTGGAACGGGCCGACGTGGTAGTCCTCGAGGTAGACCTCGATGAAGGTCTTCCAGTTGTAGTTGCACTCGTGCAGCTCGACGCGGTCGAAGGCATAGCCATCGAAATCGAGGTCGAGGCGGGGACCGATCCGGCCGAGGTCGGCGGCGACATCGCGTCCGCGGCCGTTGGCGTTCTGCTCGAACAGGAGCCCGTTCCACTCGTTCAGCGGGTAGTTGTGCAGGTTGAGACAGGGGTCCTGCTCGAAGTGCGGCGCGCCGATCAGCGTGCCGGTGGTGCGCGAATCGGCGGCCGCGTAGGTCCAGCGGTGCAGCGGACACACGATGTTGCCGCCGGCCTGGGCCTCGAGCTGGCCGCGGC
>NZ_JBFUCI010000497.1:0-4250 GCF_056405335.1 Variovorax sp. P1_H12_2 | reverse complement strand
CTACTACGCCCGCGTGCTGGAGATCCCGACGCCACGCTGGACGACGATCCAGGCAAAGCAAGTCGGCGTGGCACCTCCCGACGTGGTCCCCGCTACGGTCCAAGAACGGGCGTGGACTTCGCCCATCTGGTACACGCCCAGTCCCGAGGCGCGCAGGAATGCAAAGGCAGGAATGACGCTGGCCGATCTGAAAGCGAAAGGCGCGGTGCGCCTCAACGACGCTCAGTTGAAAGGACTGCTCGTATCGAAGTCGCCGTGGCTGCAGAACAACGTCACCGGCGACAAGTACCAGGTCGTCTATGGAGCCTCGGGCAAAAGCGCGTCGGGCAAGCCGGCCGAGCCACTTCAGCCCGGGTACATCACGCAACAATTCGCAGGAAATCAGTCGCAGTTCCAGTTGCGTTACGTCGGAAAGAAAATGACGCTCCCCAGCCTGACAGGCAATGTGGCCGACGCAAGCTATCTCGCGAATGCCAGCTCGTATTTCATCAACAACGGGAAGATCGTCACTGTGCTCGCAGGCACCCCGATCGAGATTGCGGTCTACAAGGTGGGCGACAAATACGTCGGTGCGCGGAGCAACGAGTTCGGGTATGCAAACTACGAGATCATTCCCAACGTGACTGAACTCGCACCGTTCAATTGAGCCGCGATGATTGCGCGCTTGTTGCGGGAGCCTTTGCTCCAATTTCTCATTGTCGGCGTTCTCCTCTTTGCGACGTGGAAGGCGGTCAGTCCCGACTCGACTGCCCTCGAAAGAAGGAGTCGCATCGAGCTGACCGACGATGATTTGAAACAGCTTGCCACCACCTGGGTGTTGGCGGGACGCGCGCCGCCTACGCCGGAGCAAATGCAACGGCTCGTGGAGGACAGGATTCGTCAGGAGGTGCTCTATCGCGAAGCCTTGGCGCTTGGACTCGACAAGGGCGACACCATCGTTCAGCGCCAGCTCGCACGCAAGATGGAGTTCCTGGCCGAGGACGTCTCCAAGCTGGAGGAGCCCAAGCCAGAGGAACTGAAGGCGTGGTACGAGAAGAACGGTGAGAGATTCGCGCTGCCTCCGCGCATCACGTTCGGCCACATCTACTTCTCTCCCGATCGCCGCGGCGCGAAGGTCCGGGCGGATGCCGAGAGCGCATTGACCCAACTTGACGGCAAGCCGATGGATTCGCCAGGCATCGCTACGGCGGGAGATCCGTTCATGTACCAGCAGTACTACGGTGATCGACCGTTCGACGAGATCGCGCGGCAGTTCGGTCCCAACTTCGCGCGTGCCCTGGTGAAGCTCGCGCCGGGCCAGTGGGCTGGCCCGATCGAGTCTGGTTACGGGTGGCATGTGGTGTTCGCAGAGTCGATCACACCTCAGCGGATCCCTGAATACGAGGAGGTCGAGGCGAACGTCAGGTCCCTATGGATCGAGGACCGACGTGACGAAGTAAAGGGCCGGATGTACGAGGCGATGCGCGCGCGCTACGACGTCGTGCTGCCGGCACCAAAGGATGGGCCGAACCCTCAGCCTCCCACTGGCGCTGCGAAGTGAAGGCAATGCTCGCGCTTTGTCGCCTCGTCATGGGCGGGGGCGCGCTCGCTTTGTTTGGCGCCTCGCTGATCGCGCTCGCTTTCCCGGCAGCCGCACACGACGCGCGACCCGCCTACTTGGAGCTCAGGCAGACGACGACCGAGCGCTACGACGTGCTCTGGCGAACCCCTGTGCTCGCGGGCATGAGGCTACCGGTTGTGCTCGAGCTTCCCGACGGGACGCATGACGTTGTCGCGCCGCACACCCAGGAGCTCTCGGATTCGCTGGTCGAACGCCGCGTGATCGAGGTGCCGGGCAGCCTCGCGGGTCGCCGCATCGAGTTCACCGGTTTGCAAGGCACGATCACGGACGTGCTGGTACGCATCCAGCTCGCTGATGGTCAGACGACGACGAGATTGGTAAGGTCATCGCAACCTTGGGTCGAAATATCTGCGCCTGCGGAGGAGCCGCTCGCCATCGCGGGCGCGTTCATCAGGCACGGCATCGAGCATATTCTCGGCGGGTACGATCACTTGCTGTTTGTCTTCGCGATGCTGTTGATCGCGCGAGGTACTCGCGCGCTGATAGGGTCCATCACCGCCTTCACGCTCGCACATTCGATCACGCTCGCGCTCGCCGCGCTGGGCGTGGTCCATGTTCCAGGACCGCCAGTCGAGGCCGCGATCGCATTTTCCGTGCTGCTGCTCGCCAGCGAAATCATTCGCGCAAGGCGAGGCGAATCCAGCCTGACGGCAAGATGGCCTTGGGTGATCGCTTTCTGCTTCGGATTGCTGCATGGCTTCGGCTTCGCGGGCGCCCTGTCCGAGATCGGCCTGCCGCGAGGCGACATCCCCCTTGCACTGCTGTCGTTCAATATCGGCGTCGAATTGGGGCAACTTGCCTTCATCGGCACCTTGCTGGGGGCGTTTTGGTTTGCGCGACGGGTAGGGGTCCCGTTCGCCGTCGGGCGGCGCTTCGCTCAGGCTGCGCCGTATGCCATCGGCGCGGTAGCGGGATTCTGGTTCGTCGGGCGCGTCGCCGCATTCTGGGCTTGAAACGCGATTCTTGAAGAATGCACGCCGGAACTTACGGCGGTGATGAGACGCTCGAGAGCGGACGTTGAGCAATGTCGGCTGATGGGYCAACTGCGGAAGTTGACCAGTGTCACACACCCTCAGTAAATACCACCCAGTCACACTGCCGGCGGATGGGTATACGGATGGGTAAGGATATCGAACTGCCCGAGCGTCGATGAGAGACATCGCCATCCGGCGGAGAGTGTGAGATTCGAACTCACGGACGGTTGCCCGTCGGCAGTTTTCAAGACTGCTGGTTTAAACCACTCACCCAACTCTCCTGGACTGCCTTCGTCGCGCGGGAAGGCAGGGTCGCGATTTTAGACTGAGCCGTGGACGGCCCCGGTCGCGGAAGCCGGCGCCCACCCCCGCAGCACCAGGTCCGCGATGCCTTCGGCCCACACCCGGCGCTCCTCCGGCCCCGCCAGGGGCTTCGAGATGAAGAAGCGCACCCCGCCGAAAGCCAGGTTCGACAGCTGCACGGCGGCCAGTTCGGGCGACGGCACGCGCAGCCGGCCCGCGCGGTGCGCCTCGGCCAGGTACTCGACCACCGGCGCGATCACGTAGCTGTTCTCCACGTAGAGCGACTTCGCCAGTTCGGGGAAGCGCATCGCCTCGGCGATCACCAGCCGCATCAGGGCCAGGGTCTTGGGCTCGGTGGCGCTCAGGTACAGCCGCTCGACCAGGTCGATCAGCGTCTGGCGGTCGTCGCTGCCGGGGTGCACCAAGGCGTTCTGCATGGTCTCGCGCGCATTGCTGACCGCACGGTGCGCCACTTCGCGGAACAGCGCCTCCTTGTTGTCGAACTGGCGGTAGATCGTGATCTTGGCCACGCCGGCCTCGCGCGCGATGGCCTCGATGCTGGTGGCCGAGTAGCCCTTCTCCAGGAAGGACTCCAGCGCCGCCGCCAGGAAGGCTTCGCGCAGCGCAGCCGCCTGCTCGGGGCTGGGCCGGCCCCGCGAGCGGCGCTTGGTTGTCTCTGAGTTGTCCGTGTCGTTCTTGTCCATGGGCTGTTGCTCGTCGTCAGTCCGGCAGGAAGATGGACTGCAGATCGCTCAAGAAGTCGAAGCCACGCGTCGTCGGCCAGACGCGCGCCAAGTCTCTTTGTATCAAACCTTTGCGCTCGGCCTCTTCAAGGCCTCGCTGGATGGAGGTGATGGCCAGGCCGGTGCGCTCGCCGAACTGCGCCAGCGTGAAGCCGTCCTTCAACCGCAAGGCATTGAGCATGAATTCGAAGGGCAGCGCGCCGATGCCGACTTCGTCGCTCTGGGCGACGGCACGGCCGGCGAGCGCGTTGTCCATGTACAGCCGCGGCTCGCGGAAGCGCACCTGCCGCACCACCCGGTGCGCGAAGCTCAGCTTGCTGTGGGCGCCGGCGCCGATGCCCAGGTAGTCGCCGAACTGCCAGTAGTTCAGGTTGTGCGCACAGACGTGGCCGGCGCGCGCATAGGCCGAGATCTCGTAGCGCTGGAGCCCGCTGGCGGCCGTGCGCTCCGTGATGCGGTCGAGCATCTCGTAGGCCGCGTCGTCCTCGGGAATGACGGGCGGAAACTTGGCGAAGTAGGTGTTGGGCTCGATGGTCAGGTGATAGACCGACAGGTGCGGCGGCTGCAGCGCCAGCGCCTGGTCGAGGTCGGCGTCGAGGCCTTCGAGGG
>NZ_JBFUCI010000496.1:0-4263 GCF_056405335.1 Variovorax sp. P1_H12_2 | reverse complement strand
TCGAGATCAACAACGCCGAGGTGCATCGCAGCTTCGGCATCGGCGCGCGGCGCGGCACCGATGTCGCGAAGGCCGAGATGGACATCAACTATTTCGGGCTGCTGCGGCTCGCCCAGGAGTTCGGTCCGGCGCTCAAGGGGCGCTCGGCCGACGGCGTGACCGGCGCCACCGCCTGGGTCAACCTGCTGTCGGTCTACGCGCTCAGCAACTTTCCGCCGCACGGCACCTTCAGCGCCTCGAAGGCGGCGGCACATTCGCT
The DNA here is from genome assembly GCF_056405335.1 of Variovorax sp. P1_H12_2. Taxonomy (NCBI): domain Bacteria; kingdom Pseudomonadati; phylum Pseudomonadota; class Betaproteobacteria; order Burkholderiales; family Comamonadaceae; genus Variovorax; species Variovorax sp. P1_H12_2. The sequence continues at coordinate 4,004 of NZ_JBFUCI010000496.1, read as the reverse complement.
CGCGCAATGCCTGCGCGCCGAGATGCGGCCGGCCGGCATTCGCGTGATCAATGTGTTCCCGGGTCCGATCGACGACGAATGGAACCAGCACACGCCGCCGCCCAAGCTCGGCGCCGGTGCGCTGGCGAACGCCATCGTGAAGGCGCTGCGTGACGGCATCGAGGACGTGTACCCGGGCGACGTGGCACAGGAATGGCTGGAGCGCTGGCGCGACAACCCGAAGATCCTTGAACGCGAACTCGCGGCGGGCGGCTGAAAGCAGGAGCAACACGATGACGACGACAACCGAACTGATGTCCGCCGCCGAGATCCTCGGCGGCCTGGTGAGCGCGATGGCCAGCGGCCGCATCCGCGTGGTCGACCTCACGCAGACCCTGACGCCCGAGTTCCCGCAGATCGCGCTGCCGCCCGAGATGGGCCAGTGCTGGCCCTTCCGGATCGAGGAGGTGTCGAAGTACGACGAGCGCGGGCCGGGCTGGTACTGGAACAACTTCTCCTGCGGCGAGCACACGGGCACCCACTTCGACGCGCCGATCCACTGGATCTCGGGCCGCGACCTGCCGAACAATTCGGTCGACACGATTCCGGTGCAGCACTTCGTCGCGCCGGCCTGCGTGATCGACTGCTCCGAACAGGTCAAGGCCGACGACGACTACCTGCTGAGCATCGCGGACATCGAACGCTACGAGAGCCGCCATGGCCGCATCCCGAAGGGCGCCTGGGCGCTGATGCGCACCGACTGGTCGAAGCGCCAGGACCCCGAGGCCTACCAGAACTTCGACGAGACCGGCCAGCACACGCCKGGCCCAAGCACCGAGGCGGTGCGCTTCCTGGTCGAAGAGCGCGACGTGATCGGCTTCGGCTCCGAGGCCATCGGCACCGATGCCGGCCAGGGCTACCACCTGCGGCCGCCGTATCCGTGCCACTACTACATGCACGGGGCCGGGCGCTACGGCCTGCAGTGCCTCAGCAACCTCGACCTGCTGCCGCCCGCGGGCGCGGTGCTGATCTGCCCGCCGCTCAAGATCGAGAAAGGCAGCGGCAGCCCGCTGCGCGTGCTGGCGCTGGTTGGAGCCTCGGCATGACGGCCCGGGTCGCGGCCGTCACCGGCGGCAGCGCCGGGATCGGCAAGGCTATTTGCGAGGACTTGCTCGCGCAAGGCTACGAAGTCGTCTCGCTCGCGCGCCGTCGCAGCGACGTCGAGCATCCGAAGCTGCACAGCATCGAGGTCGATCTCGCCGATCGCGCGGCCACCGCGCAGGCCGCGGCCGAACTGGTGCGGCGCTTCGAGGTGACCACCGTGGTGCACAACGCCGGCGTGATCCGGCCGGCGCTGATCGCCGACGTCAAGCTCGACGACCTCGATGCGCTGGTCGACCTGCACCTGGGCTGCGCGATCCAGCTGGTGCAGGCGGCGCTGCCGGCGATGCGCGCGCAGCGCTTCGGTCGCGTGGTGCTGCTGTCGTCGCGCGCGGCGCTGGGTCTCGCCTCGCGCACCAGCTATTCGGCCACCAAGGCCGGCATGCTGGGCATGGCGCGCACCTGGGCGCTCGAACTCGCGCCCGAGGGCATCACGGTGAACGTGGTCGCGCCGGGCCCGATCCGCACCGACATGTTCTACGACGTCGTCGAGGCCGGCAGCGACAAGGAGCGTGCGCTCGCGGCCTCGGTGCCGGTCAGGCGGCTCGGCGAATCGGCCGACGTGGCACGGGCCGTGCGTTTCTTTGCCGACCCCGCGAACAGTTTCGTCACGGGGCAGGTGCTGTACGTGTGCGGTGGCACCAGCGTCGGCAGCCTGGCCCTTTGACGCCAAGCACCCGCCACTCATCGTTCCCACCCTTGTCAGCGCGCCACAGCTTCACTAGCATTATTGACACTTAAACATTTCACAAATCATGTTTTTGTTCGACGCCCTCGGTTCTTCTTCGTTTGGCTCCAACCTCAGGAGGTTTGCATGAAAGTCTTGACCCGAATCTGCGCACTGGCGGGCCTTGTGGCCGGCTTCAGCGCCCTGACCGCCGCCAGCGCGCTGGCGGCCGATCTCAAGGTGGGCTTCATCACCTCGCTGTCGGGGCCGGTGTCCTCGCTGGGCATCCCGTACGAGAAGGGCATGAAGGCCGCGCTGGCCTACAAGTCGGAGCTCAACGGCCGCAAGATCCAGCTGGTGCAGCTCGACGATGCCTCGGACCCGTCGACCGCCGCACGCAACGCGCGCAAGATGATCGACGAGGACAAGGTCGACGTGATCATCGGCACCGCGGGTTCGCCCGGCGCGCTGGCCATCGCCGCGGTCGCGCGCGAGACCAAGACACCGCTGATCTCGATCGCCAACGCCAACCTGCCGGGCGACGACGGCGCCTGGATGGTCACCTTGCCGCAGCCGGCGCCGCTGATGGTCAGCGCAGTGGTCGAGCGCATGAAGAAGTCGGGCGTGAAGACGGTCGGCTACATCGGCTTCTCCGACGCCTGGGGCGACCTGGTCTACGACGCGCTCAAGAAGAGCGCCGAGCCGGCCGGCATCCAGGTGGTGTCGAACGAGCGCTATGCGCGCGCCGACACTTCGGTCACCGGCCAGGTGCTGAAGATCGTGGCGCTGAAGCCCGACGCGGTGATCACCGGCACCTCGGGCACGCCCGGCGCCTTGCCCTACCTGGCGCTGGCCGAGCGCGGCTACAAGGGCCAGATCTACGGCATGCACGCGCTGATCAATCCCGACTTCGTGCGCGTGGGCGGCGCGTCGGTCGAAGGCCTGCTGGCGCCGACCGGCCCGGTGATCGTGGCCGAGCAGCTGCCCGATTCGAACCCGATCCGCAAGGTCTCGATGGACTTCCGCGCGGCCTACCAGAAGGCCAACGGCGCGCCGCCGACCGATGCCTTCTCGGCCTACACCTTCGACGCCTGGCTGCTGTTCCTCGACGCCGCCGCGCGCGCCAAGGGCGAACCCGGCACGCCGGCCTACCGCGTGGCGCTGCGCGACGCGATCGTGAGCACCAAGGAGCTGACCGGCACGCACAGCGTCTACAACTTCAAGCCCGACGACCGCTATGGCTCGGACGAGCGCTCGCGCGTGATCGTCAAGCTCGAGAAGGGTCAATGGAAGCTGGTGCCATAGCTCGCCCCCAGGTTGGCTCACTTCGTGTAGCCGCCCACCCCCTACCGGGGGCAATACCAGCGGCCCGGCGGAGCCGGTTCCGCGGTATTCCTGAAATGTCCCTTGCATCTGGTGCGGGACTTTGATCGCATCGCCTTTCGGAACTCATTGATCATGCGCACATCCATTCGAACCCTCGCCGTCGGCGCCGTGGCTTTTGCCGCAGCGCAGGCCATGGCCGCCGACCTCAAGGTCGGCTTCATCAGCTCGCTCTCGGGCCCCGTGTCGGCGCTGGGCATTCCCTACGAGAAGGGCATCCGCGCCGCCATCGCCGAGCATCCGACGCTGGCCGGCCACAAGGTCGAGCTGATCGTGCTCGACGACGCCTCCGACCCGACCACCGCCGGGCGCAATGCCCGCAAGCTGGTGGTCGAGGACAAGGTCGACGTGCTGATCGGCACTTCGGGCGTGCCCGGTGCGATGGCGATCGCGGCCGTGGCGCGCGAGCTCAACACGCCGCTGATCTCGCCGACGCCGGTCACCATCCCGGGCCCCGAAGGCGCCTGGACCGTGACCGTGTCGCAGCCCTTTCCGATGATGGTCGCGGCGGTGGTCGAGCGCATGAAGAAGTCGGGCGTCAAGACGGTGGCCTTCATCGGCTTCTCGGACGCGCTGGGCGACCTGGCCTACGACTCGCTCATGAAGAGCGCCGAAGCCGCCGGCATCAAGGTGGTCGCCAACGAGCGCTATGCGCGCAGCGACTCGTCCGTGGCGGGCCAGGTGCTCAAGATCATCTCGGCGCGGCCGGATGCCGTGTTCGCCGGCAACTCCGGCACGCCGGGCGCGCTGCCCTATCTTGCGCTCGCCGAACGCGGCTACAAGGGCCAGATCTACGGCACGCACGGCCTGATCA
>NZ_JBFUCI010000495.1:0-4280 GCF_056405335.1 Variovorax sp. P1_H12_2 | reverse complement strand
GACGGCCTCGGCACCCACATCGGCGGCGACTTCAACACCTTCCCCTACACCAGCTTCTATCAGAACGTCGGGCTGGTGGCGGTCACGGGCATCAAGAGCCGCTATGTCTGCGTGGCCGGCGGCGTGATCCTGGTCGTGCTGGGCCTGCTGCCGAAGATGGCGGCACTGGTCGAGTCGCTGCCGACGGTGGTTCTGGGCGGCGCCGGGCTGGTGATGTTCGGCATGGTCGCGGCCACCGGCATCCGCATCTTGTCGGGCGTGGACTTCAAGACCAACCGGCACAACGCGATGATCGTCGCGGTGTCGATCGGCGTCGGGATGATCCCGCTGCTGGCGCCCAACTTCAAGCAGTGGATGCCGCACGCGATCCACTCGCTGGTGGAGTCGGGCATCCTGCTGGCGTCGATCTGCGCGGTGTTGTTGAACCTGTTCCTGAACGGCGCCAAGCATGACGAGGCGGCGATCGTGGCCGCTGCCAAACAAGCCGAGGCGCACTAGGCTCGCCCCCAGGTTGGGCTCACTTCGTGTAGCCCGCCCAACCCCCTACCGGGGGCGCAGTCAGCGGCCCGGCGAAGCCGGTTCCGCGRCTGCCCACGAACRGGCGCGCTGCGCGCAGCCGTSGAACAACCACAGCGCCCATTGCTTTGGCCGGCGCAGCCAGGCCCGTTGGTGRAACACCGCGGAWCYGGCTTCGCCAGTCCGCTGGTGTTGCCCCCGGTAGGGGGTGGGCGCCCCGACACGAAGTGCGGGGCAACCTGGGGGCGAGCTAACCCAGCAGTAGAGCGTCGTCGGAGACCTGCTCGCCGCGCACCTTCTCGAACATCGCCAGCAGGTGCTGCACATCCCTCCGTGGGGTCTCTGGTTCTTGCGAATTTCCAGGGAGGACAGAAGCGGCTGGCCCATGGGCGACACCCGCCGCGGCGCGAGCGAGTCCCTCCCCGAAGGCGCGCAGTCTAACTGCTCGGCTTCAGAACGGCAGCAGCCATGGCACCAGCGCGACGCTCACGACCAGCACCAGCAGCACCAGCGGCAGGCCGAGGCGCACGAAGTCCATGAAGCTGTAGTCGCCCGGCCCGACCACCAGCGTGTTCACGGGCGACGAGACCGGCGTCACGAAAGCGGCCGAGGCGGCCAGCGCGACGGTCATCGCGAAYGGATACGGCGAGGCCTGCAGCTCCTTGGCGATGGCCAGGGCCACCGGCGCCATCAACACCGCGGTCGCGGTGTTGGAGATGAACATGCCGAGCACCGCCGTGACCGCGAAGATCACGGCCAGCACGGTGCGCGGTCCGGCGTCGCCGACGATGCCCATCAGCATCTGGGCCGCGAGATCGACGCCGCCGGTGCGTTGCAGGGCGAGCGAGAACGGCAGCATGCCGACGATCAGCACCAGGCTCGGCCAGTGGATCGCGCGGTAGGCGCTGCGCAGGTCGACGCAGCCGCACAGGCCCATCAGCAGGCAGCCGATCAGCGCCGCCTGCACATTGGGTACCCAGCCGCTGACCATCAGCACCACGACCAGCGCGAGCGCGAGCAATGCGAACGGCGCGCGCGAGGCGGCGGGCGACACTTCGTCGAACTCCGACGGCAGGTTGAAGATGATCAGGTGCATGTCCGACCGGAGTCTTCGGATCACATTCCAGATGCCGACCACCAGCAGCGTGTCGCCGGCCTTCAGCGGCTCGTCGAGGATGTCGTCGTGCTCGGCCGAGCGGCCATGCTTCAGGCCGATGACCGAGACGTCGTGGTTGGCGCGCAGGCGGGCCTCGACGACGGTCTTGCCGATCAGGCCCGAACCCGGCGGGATCAGCACCTCGGCCATGCCGATGTCCTGCGCATGCGCGGAGAAGTAGGCGCCGGCCAGCGGCAGCCGCTCGAGCGCGAAACGGTGGCTCAGGCCGTCGAGATCGGCGGACGGCCGCGAGACGTCGAGGAACAGCACGTCGCCGGTCTCGATCGGGGTTCCGGGGGGCAGCAGGTCCTTCGCGAAACGGCGCTGGCGCTCGATGGCCAACAGGTTCACGCCCGGGATGGCGCCCGCCTCGAGCGCTTCGAAGACATGGCCGGCGGCGGCCGATCCGGGCAGCACCCGGAACCGGTGCCCGCGCTCGGCCAGCGCGTACTCGTCGATCCACTGGCCGAGCCCCGCCCTCTGGCCGGCGGGCCCGGCCGGGGCCTTCGATCCGCCGAGCCAGCGCCGCACCCCGAGCATGTAGGCGATGGCGACGAGCAGCACCGGCACGCCGAAGGGCGTGAAGCTGAAGAAGTGGAAGCCGTCGAAACCCTTGCGCACCAGCTCGGCGTGAATCACCAGGTTGGGCGCCGTCGCCACCAGGGTCATCATGCCGCTGATGAGCGCCGCGACGGACAGCGGCATCATCAGCCGCCCGGCCGCCACGCCGGTGTTGCGCGCAATGCGCAGCACGATCGGCACGAAGATCGCGACCACGCCGGTCGAGCTCATCACCGAGCCGACGCCGGCCACGATGACCATCAGCAGCACGATCAACCGCGCCTCGTTGCCGCCGGCCCGCGCCACCAGCAGATCGCCGAGCCGCTGCGCGACCCCGGTGCGCAGCAGCCCTTCGCCGATCACGAACAGCATCGCGATCAGCACGATGTTGGGATCCGCGAAGCCGGCCAGCGACTCCTGCATGCTGATCACGCCGGTGAACGGCAGCGCCGCCATCATGAGCAGCGCGACCACGTCGGTGCGGGGGCGGCCGATCGCGAACATCGCCACGGCGCTGGCCAGCAGCGCAAGAACAAGGCCGAGCTGAAGGTTCATCGGTCAGATCATCGCCAGCGGCTTCTTGCGCCGCGGGGCAGGATGAAGGCGGTCGATCTCGGCCAGCACGTCCGCGCCCAGCGTCAGTCCGGCCGCCGCGAGGTTGTCGCGCAGATGGGCCTCGCGCACCGCCTTCGGGATCGCGGCCACGCCGGGCTGCGCCAGCACCCACGCCAGTGCGAGCTGCGCCGCGCTGATGCCGAGCCGCTCGGCGATCTTCTGCAGGCCGGCATCGGCGGCCAGCGCGCCCTGGTCGATCGGGCTGTAGGCCATCAGCGGCATGCCGCGTGCGCGCTGCCAGGGCAGCAGGCTGAACTCGGGGCCGCGCTCGGCCGCCGAGTAATAGACCTGGTTGGCGGCACAGTCGCTGCCCAGCGCGGCGAGTTCCTCCAGGTCGTCGGTGTCGAAATTGCTGACGCCCCAGCGGCGGATGCGCCCCTGCGCCACCAGCGCGCGCAGCGCCTCGCAGGTCTGGGCCAGCGGATGCTCCCCGCGCCAGTGCAGCAGGTAGAGGTCGATGTGGTCGAGGTCCAGCCGCGCGAGGCTGCGCGCGCAGGCCGCCGGCGTGCCCGCGCGGCTGGCGTTGTGCGGATAGACCTTGCTGACGATGAACAGCTCCTCGCGCTTCACATCGCCCGCGCGCAGCGCCTCGGCCACGGCCTGCCCGACCACCTCCTCGGCGCCGCCTTCGCCGTACATCTCGGCGGTGTCGACGAGCCGGTAGCCCATCTCGATGGCGGCGCGAACCGCCGCGACTTCCGCAGCGCGGCGGCCGGCCGATTCACCCATCTTCCAGGTGCCGAGGCCGAGCGCGGGCATCCGCCCGCCGCCGGGCAGCTCCAGATATCGCATGGGGATCTCCTTCTTGTAGGGCGGGATCGCATCCCGCGCGCCACGATGCTAACCAAGCCGCGATCGCCGAGGCACTGGACGATTCATCCAATATCTAAGACAATAATTCCAACATGACGGAACAAGCAGACAGCCTGAACGATCGCATCGCCGCGCGGGTTCGCGAACTGCGCGCGGCGCGCGGCCTGTCGCTCGACGCGCTGGCCACGCACTGCGGGGTCAGCCGCTCGATGATCTCGCTGATCGAGCGCGGCGAAAGCAGCCCCACCGCGGTGCTGCTCGAGAAGCTCGCCACCGGCCTTGGCGTCGCGCTGGCCTCGCTGTTCGAGCCGCCGCAAGCCAGCGACGACCCCGTCGCGCGGCTGGCCGACCAACCCTTGTGGCGCGATCCGCATTCGGGCTACGTGCGCCGCAACGTCTCGCCCGCCGGCGGGTCGTCGCCGATCCAGATCGTCGAGGTGGCCTTCCCGCCGAAGGCGCGGGTGGCCTACGAGAGCGGCGCCCGCGAACCCCGCATCCACCAGCAGGTGTGGGTGCTGGAGAACACGATCGAAGTCACGGTCGGCGACGCGGTCCATCGGCTCGAGGCCGGCGACTGCCTGGCCCACGTGCTGGACCGTCCCGTGAGCTATCACAACCC
>NZ_JBFUCI010000494.1:0-4304 GCF_056405335.1 Variovorax sp. P1_H12_2 | reverse complement strand
ACCGAGCCCAGGATGCGCAAGCTCGACATGTCGTAGCGCTTCGGGTGCACGGCTTCGTTGCCTTCGGCTGCCTTGATCAGCGAGCGGACGGCCGTCGGCGCGGTGTAGAACACGCTCACTTTGTGGTCCTGGATCATCTTCCAGAAGCGGCCCGCGTCGGGGTAGGTGGGCACGCCCTCGAACACGACCTCGGTCGCACCCAATGCCAGCGGGCCGTAGGCAATGTAGGTGTGGCCCGTGACCCAGCCGATGTCGGCGGTGCACCAGAACACGTCGTCCGGCTTCAGGTCGAAGGTCCACTTGGTGGTCAGCACCGCATGCAGCAGGTAGCCGCCGCTGGAATGCTGAACGCCCTTAGGATTGCCGGTCGACCCAGAGGTGTAGAGGACGAACAGGGGATGCTCGGCGCCCACCCATTCGGGTTCGCAGGTCTCTGGCTGGCCTTGCGTCTCTTCGTGCAGCCAGCGGTCGCGCGATGGCTCCCAGCCGATTGGCCCGCGGGTGCGCTGGTAGACGATGACGCTCTTCACGCTCTCGCAGCCGCCCAGCGCGATGGCATCGTCGACGATGGCCTTGAGCGGCAGCTGCCTTCCGCCGCGCACCTGTTCGTCGGCGGTGATGACCATCACGGCGCCGGCATCCTGGATGCGGTCGCGCAGGCTCTGCGCCGAGAAGCCGCCGAACACCACCGAATGCGTGGCGCCGATGCGCGCACAGGCCTGCATGGCGACCACGCCCTCGATGCTCATCGACATGTAGATGACGACGCGGTCGCCTTTCTTCACGCCGTGCGTCCTCAGCGCATTGGCCATGCGGCAGGTGCGTGCGAGTAACTCGCGGTAGCTGACCTGCGTGACCTTCCCGTCGTCGGCTTCGAAGATGATCGCGGTCTTGTCGCCCAAGCCGCGCTCGACCTGGCGGTCGAGGCAGTTGTGGGACACGTTCAGCGTGCCATCCTCGAACCATTTGAAGAAGGGCGCCTGGCTGTCGTCGAGCCCTTGGGTGAACGGCGTTTTCCAACTCAGGAACTCGCGCGCGAGGCGCGACCAATAGCCGCTGTAGTCGGCCTCTGCTTCGGCGACGAGTTGGTCGTAGGCCGCCATGCCGGGAACATGAGCGTCTTTCCAGTCGGGGGCCGGAATCAGTCGGGTCTTTGCTTCGTTCGAGCTCACGGTGAATCTCCTGGAGGGTCGGATAGGGGTTAGGGCGTCGAAACTTAGGGGGTCAAGGGTCGTCATGGCGGACCAACCAGGCGGCGATCGCAGCGGCGCTGCGAAATTCGTCGCAGGCGCGCGCCGGGACGGTGGGGTAGCGCTGGTTCCACATGCGCGCCAGCGCCTGGCCGGGCCCGATCTCGAGCACGCAGCGGACCTGTCGGGCCATGACGTTGTCCATGCACTCGTCCCAGCGGACAGTGGTGGCGATCTGCGCGGCCAAGGCACTACGCGCAGACGCTGCATCGCGGATGCGGTCCGCAGCATTGCTGAACAGCGCGACTTGCGGTGCCTGAAAGGCAACGCCTTCGAGGGTCCGTGCGAAGCGGTCCGCCGCCTCGCGCATCCACGGCGTGTGGGAAGCGACGTTGACGCGCAGCCGTGTGCACTGTGCACCCTCGAGCAAGGCGGTGCGCTGCGCCTGCGCCAATGCGGCGCTCGGCCCGCCGAGGATCACGCTGTCCGGGCCGTTGCGGATCGCGAGGGCGAGGCCGGTTTCGACGCACAGCGATTGCACCCTGGGCCGGGAAAGACCGGTGACCGCCAGCAGCCCGCCGGGGGCTTGCGCCGCACAGGCATCCATGGCCGCGGCACGCTGCTGCGCCAGCGCGAGGGTGGCTTCGGCTTCGAGCACGCCGGCCGCGCTGAAAGCGGCCAGTTCCCCGACGCTGTGGCCCGCGATGGCCGTCGGAGGCGCCACGAGGGGTGCGAGTTGGTTCCACGCGGCGAGCGCGAGGCCGGTCAGCAAGGTCTGCGCGTGGTCATTGCGTTCGGCCCAGGCCGGATCGGCCAGTGCGCCTCGCCAGTCCTCGACGCCGAGGCGCGCGATCATGTCGTGCACGATGGAATCGGCGGCCAACCACGGCAGCATCGCGGGATGCTGGTGGCCCTGGCCGGAAAACAGCAGCGCGAAGCTCATGCGCCGCCACACACGCGCGTGATCCAGCAGGCTGCGGCGAGCGTGTCGGCCGCGCCGCCGGGCGACAGGCGCCGTGCCACGAACTCGCCCGCAATGGCGTGCGCCTCCTGCAGTCCGTCGGGACGGGCGACACCGCCCCGGTCCAGGAACGCCTGCGCCGTGCGCTGCGCGTAGCGTAGGCCGGCGAGACCGCCGCGGTGCGCGAGATTGCTGTCATCCAGGGCCGCCATGGTGTGGAACAGCGTGTCGAGTCGTGCCTGCTGCGTCGTCAGGCCGCGGGCCAGTGCCGCGGTCAGCGCGGGCAGCGCCGTATCGAACAGCACCGGGAAGGCGAGTGCCGCTTCTTCGGATGCGCTGCGCAGGCCGAAACGTTTCGCGGCTATGCCGCCGGGCAAGGCCGACGCGCGTTGGCTGCGCCCGGCGAGCGCAGCGCCCCAATGACAGCGCAAGGCACCACGCAGTGCATCCGGTCGCAATGCACCGCCCTCCTCGCGCAGGGTCGCGCCCGCCGCGGCGCACAGCAGCCCCAACATGAAGACAGCCCCACGATGCGTGTTGATGCCGCCGGTGGCTGCGAGCATGCGTGCTTCCGCTTCGATGCCGCATTGCTCCAGTACGGCGAACGCCGCGAGCCCCGATCCGGCTTCCGCGATCTGTGCAAAGTAGCGGCGCAGCGAGAACAGGCTGCGCATGAAGGTGTGCGCGTCCATGTCGTCGTGGCTGCCGCGGTCGATCAAGGTCACAAGTCCCGGCTTGGGCGTTAGCGCGAGTTCGTCGTGCAGTGCGAGCGTGGCGGCGCGCCCGATTGCGGCGGGCGTGAGGTGCGGTTGCCGGCGCATGCGGAGCGCGGAGGTCTTCATGCCATCGGTTCCGCCAACATCGCGCGGCCGCACCATGCGGAGTCGCGCTGCAGGGTCACGCCGTCCAGGTGCTTGACCATCACGGCACGCGCGCGTCCGGCACGCCATTCGATCCATTCGCGCCAGGCAACCGAGGCACCGTCGCGGAAGACGAGTTCGCCGTCCAGCCGAGGTCGTGTGTCGCCGAAGGACTGGAGTACCTGCGCGACGGCATCGGCCTGACCGATCCCGTCGACGGCGACCCAGAGATCGAGGTCGGACTCCGGCCGCACGTGCGTGAGGCCGCTGATCGTCTGCCAGCCGTAGCTGCCGAAGACGTGGGCTGTCGCGCCACCGGTGTCGAGCGCGTCCAAGAGCTCGCGCAGCCGCCGCTGCGCCGACGGCGGCAGCAGCGCCTGCACTGCGGCAAGGCGGGGAAACTCGTCGAAGCGATGCACGGCGGCGAGCGGTACTCGCAGCGCGAGCCGGCGCCGGTCCCAGGGCGTCGGAGCCGGAAGGCCCAACGCGATCCAACCGTCAGGGACGGCATCAAGCGGCTGGCGCGTTACCACGAGCGGCAGTCGTTGCATCGCCCAGTGCGTCAGGCACGCGCGCGCCTGCACGTCCCAGGGTCGTTGCAGGAGGGTGTGCCAGCCGGCGTCGGTGAGCCGGGCAAGTTGATGGCGTCGCAGGCGGGCCATGGCGCGCGGCGGTCTTCAGGCCGCGTCCAGCACGCGCTGCACGACAGGGGCGGCCAGCTGGCGTCCGCCGCGTTTGGCGCCATCGCGCGCACGCAGGTCTTCGGTCGGCGTATGAGCCAGCGCGTCGCGCAACGCGGCCTGCAGGTCCCCCTGCCAGAGCGCACGCACGCCGCCCATCGCCACGTAGTTCTGCACGCCGGGCGCGAACACCGGGTTGGACTGCGACAGCGCGGCGAGTTTCTCCTCGGGCAGCTTTGTCACGCGCGCCATCGCGGGTATGCGCATCACCCGGATCTCGGCGTCCGGCAAGGCATAGCAAGCATCGGCGATCAGCCCCGAGGTGATGAAGCCGCCGGACAGGGCCTGGTCATACACCAGCCCGATCACGCAATGGCCGCGTCGTCGCGCCAGGTCGATGGTTGCGCCAAGATGCGCCATCGCCCGGTTGATGCCGAGCAACTCGTCGCGTCGACGCAGCTGCTGGCCTTGGGTGTCGATGAGCAGCAGGATCGCTCGGCCGGGATGCTGCGTGATCGTATCGAGCACCACGCGCGCCTGGGCGAGCGCTAGCCTGACGCCGATCGGCGCATGGTTCGTGGTGCCGATCACCGTGAGCGGCGCACCATCGAAC
>NZ_JBFUCI010000493.1:0-4312 GCF_056405335.1 Variovorax sp. P1_H12_2 | reverse complement strand
GCACTCCAGCTCTGGCATGACAGGCAGGCACGATACCCGCGATGGCGCCGGCCCACATCGACGCGGCGGAAAATCACGGTTCGTGCGCATTCCTTGGCCTGGATCAGGACTTGGGGAAAATCAGCTTTCGTCAGGTTCCGGTCAGCCGATAAACTCGCTGCCTTTTCAACTCGGAGACAGCATGAAGAAACTGCTCGCTATCACGGCGATCGCCGCCGCCGCCGTGGGCGTCCATGCCCAGGAATTCCCGGGCAGCAAGCCCATCAGCATCGTGGTGCCGTTCTCCGCCGGCGGCCCGACCGACCGCGTCGCACGCGACCTCGCGGAAGCGCTGCGCAAGCCGCTGGGCGGCATCAGCATCGTGATCGACAACGTCCCCGGCGCCGGCAGCTCGATCGGCGCGGCCAAGGTGGCGCGCGCCAATCCGGACGGCTACACCCTGCTCTTGAACCACATCGGCATGTCGACCATTCCGACGCTGGTGCGCAACGTGCCGTTCAAGGTCGAGACCGACTTCGAATACCTGGGCATCGTCAACGACGTGCCGATGACGCTGATCGCCAAGCCGACGATGGCGGCCAACAACTACAAGGAACTGAGCACCTGGATCGCCGCCAACAAGGGCAAGATCAACCTCGGCAACGCCGGCATCGGCTCGGCCTCGCACCTGTGCGGCCTGCTCTACCAGAGCGCGATGAAGACCGAGATGACGGCGGTGCCGTACAAGGGCACGGCGCCCGCGATCACCGACCTGATCGGCGGCCAGATCGACCTGCTGTGCGACCAGACCACCAACACCTCGCCGCAGATCGAGGCCAAGAAGGTCAAGGCCTATGCCGTGACCACGCCCAAGCGCCTGACGACGCCGCTGCTGAAGCACCTGCCGACGCTCCAGGAAGAGGGCCTGAAGGACTTCGAGGTGACGATCTGGCACGGCCTCTACGCGCCCAAGGGCACGCCGCCGGCGGTTGCCAAGAAGCTCAACGACGCGCTCAAGGTCGCCCTCAAGGACCCCGAGTTCATCAAGAAGCAGGAAGGCCTGGGCGCCGTGGTGGCGACCGATGGCCGCATCGAGCCCGAAGGCCACAAGAAGTTCGTGGCGGCGGAAATCGCAAAATGGAGCCCGATCATCAAGGCCGCAGGGGTCTATGCGGACTGATCACAGGACCTGAAAAAGGCAAAGCCGCCGGCGCGAAAGCCCGGCGGCTTTTTTCATGCGCAGTTACTTCGGGCGTATGGCGTCCGCAGTCCCCTGGATGAAAGCCTTGATCTTCTCGACGTCCTCGGCGGTCAGCTTGCCGCTGAAGTCCGGCATGCCCCGGTCGGTCGCCGGACCCTTGAAGACGAACTTGTCGAGGTTCTCGATGTACGACGAGTTCATGTAGCCCAGGTTCGGGATGTTGCCGCCGCGGTCGACGCCGGGCACCCCGTGGCAGAAGACGCAGTTGCTCACGTACAGGTAGGTCCCGGCCTCCACTTTGGCGGGGTCGTACTTGACGCCCTGCAGCAGCTTGTCCATGCGGTACTGCACGAACTCCGGCTTGGGCGCATTGCCCCCGACCGCGAAGGTGTAGACCGTGCCCGGGCCCTGCCGCTCGGTGGCCCGCTGCGCCAGCCCGTAGACGCCGCCCCAGCCGACCGCCACCGACACGTACTGCTTGCCGTCGACCATGAAGGTGGCCGGCGCCGCCACCACACCGGTGCCGGTGGGCGTCTCCCAGAGCTTCTCGCCGGACTTGGCGTTGTAGGCCACCAGCCGACCATCCGCCGTGCCCTGGAACACCAGGTTGCCGGCCGTCGTGAGGGTGCCGCCGTTCCACGGCGACACGTAGTCGACGCCCCAGGCCTCCTTCTGCGCGATCGGGTCCCACGCGACCAGCCGGCCCATCGGCTTGCTGGTCGGCGGCTCGGCGTTGGCGAACTTGGCGGTGTTCCAGCCCAGCGCCGCGTGCGGCCGGCCCGGTGCGTTCTCGTTGAACTTCCAGGCCTTGTCATCCATCAGGTTCAGCGGCACGTGCTGCGCCGGCAGATAGGCCAGCCCGGTCTGCGGATTGAAGGACATCGGGTGCCAGTTGTGGGCGCCGAAGGGGCCGGGGATGCTGTCGTTGGGCTTGGTGCCATCGCGCGCCGAGGCCACCTCGATCGGCCGGCCGTTCTTGTCGTAGCCCGTGGCCCAATTGACCTGGACGAAGTTCTTCGCCGAGATGAACTTGCCGTTGGTGCGGTCGATGACGAAGAAGAAGCCGTTCTTGGGCGCGTGCAGGATCACCTTGCGCGGCTTGTTGTCGATCTTGATGTCGGCCAGGATCATCGGCTGGGTCGAGGTGTAGTCCCAGTTGTCGCCGGGCGTCTCCTGGTAGTGCCACTTGTACTTGCCGGTGTCGGGGTCGAGCGCCACGATCGACGCCAGGTAGAGGTTGTCGCCGCCCTTCGGGCTGCGCAGGCTGCGGGCCCAGGGCGAACCGTTGCCGGTGCCCACGTACATCAGGTTGAGTTCGGGGTCGAAGGTGAGCGAATCCCAGGCAGTGCCGCCGCCGCCCGACTCCCAGTACTTGTTGCTCGGGTCCCAGGTCTTCGCCGCCTTGGCCATCGAGGCGTCCTCGAAGGGCTTGGACGGATCGCCCGGCACCACGAACCAGCGCCACTTCTGCTCGCCCGAGGCGGCGTCGTAGGCCGTGACGTAGCCGCGCACGCCGTACTCGGCGCCGCCGTTGCCGATGATCACCTTGCCCTTGAAGACGCGCGGCGCGCCGGTGATGGTGTAGGCGCGGCTGTGGTCGATGATGGTGTCCTTCTCCCACACCACCTGCCCGGTGGCGGCGTCGAGCGCGATCAGGCGGCCGTCGTAGGCGCCCACATAGACCTTGCCCTGGTGCAGCGCCACGCCGCGGTTGACCACGTCGCAGCAGCCCTTGAAGCCCTTCGAGCGGTCGACCTTCGGGTCGTAGCTCCAGATCTTCTTGCCGGTGCGCGCATCGATCGCATGCACCACGCTCCAGGAGGCGGTGACGTACATGATGCCGTCGACCACCAGCGGCGTGGCCTCGACGCCGCGCGTGGATTGCAGGTCGTAGGACCAGACCAGGCCCAGGTCCTTCACGTTGCCGGTGTTGACCTGGTCGAGCTTGCTGAAGCGGGTCTCGGCGAAGTCGAGGCCGTAGCTGGGCCAGTCGGGCGTCTTGGCCGCATTGGCCCGGATGAAGGCGCCGTCCACGCGCTGCGTGGCGGCCTTGATGTGCTCGGGCGAGCCTTTGGCCGTCTGCGCCAGGGAATCGCTCGCGGCGCCCAGGCACAGCAGCGCGCCGAGCGCCAGCGCGGCGTGATATTTCGTCATCGTGTCGTCTCCTGTCGTTGCAAGACGAAGGATCGTGCGCGCCGGCACTTTGATCATCCTCGGGATTTCCCTAGACCCGGATTGTTCCATTGCGGAACAAATTCGACCCTCTTCCTTGCTCTGGAGTCGCCCCGTGGCCCTTTCGACGCGCACCCCGGCCGGCGGCCCACTTCAGCTGTTCGCCACCACGCCGGCCGAACGCGTGGCGCTGGCGCGGACCCAGTTCTTCGAGGAGGGCGTGCGCCCTTCCGGGCTGGTCGGCGAGGCCGTGATCCAGTCCTGGATGCGCTGTGCGCGCGCCCATGCCGACACCCGCCGCGCGGTGGCCTTCGATGCGGTCACGCCGAGCCGCCTGCATGCCACGCTGGCGCGCAACCGCGAACTGCTGGCGGCCGCGAGCAGCGAGCTGGTGGACATGGAGAGCGCGCTGGCGGGCACCGATTGCCGCGTGCTGCTGACCGATGCGCAGGGCGTGATCGTCCACGTGACGCACCATCCGGCCGCGGCCCAGCAGCCGATCATGCACCGCACGGCGCGGCTGGGCGTCAACATCGCCGAGAGCGTGGTCGGCACCACCGCGCCCGGCATCGTGGCGAGCACCGGCCAGGCCTGCACGGTCGATGGCGCCGAGCACTATTTCGAATGCCTGCGGGCCATGCAATGCGCCGCGGCACCGATCCGCGACGTGCACGGGCAGCTGGCCGGCGTGCTCGACCTGTCGGTGGAATCGCGCCGCTTCGGCTTCGACGCGGCCTCGATGGTCGCTCTCTACGCCACCACGATCGAGAACCGCCTGCTGCTGGCGCAGTCGCGCGACCGCCTGGTGCTGCGCTTCCAGGCCAACCCGACGCTGCTGGGCACACCGCTCGAGGCGCTGGCCGGCATCGCCCCCGACGGCACCGTGGCCTGGCTCAACGCGGCCGGTGCACGGCTGATCGGCGGCCTGCCCGAGGCGGGACCCTGCGACGTCGAGTTGCT
>NZ_JBFUCI010000492.1:0-4328 GCF_056405335.1 Variovorax sp. P1_H12_2 | reverse complement strand
GCCCTACCTGGAGCTGCCGGCCTTCTACCAGCGCAAGCGCGACCTGTTCGCCGAAGGGCTGGCGAAGACCCGGTTCAAGCTGCTGCCCAGCGGCGGCACCTACTTCCAGTGCGTCGACATCAGCGCGGTCAGCGACCTGGGCGAAGCGGACTTCTGCCAGTGGCTCACGAGCGAGATCGGCGTCGCCGCGATTCCGCTTGCGGCCTTCTACGGCGACGGCTTCGACCAGCGCGTGGTGCGCTTCTGCTTCGCCAAGAAGGACGAAACCCTGCGCACGGCGATCGAGCGACTGGCTCGGCTCTGACAGCAACGGTAGGAGAGTCCTGACCGCGGGAGGGGGCCCCTTCCCGCGGTCGACCCGAGACGGCAGGCAGAGCATGGGGGCTTCAGAACACATCGCCCAAGGAGAAATCCATGTCCTCTCGCTGATTCTGCTGATCGTCCTGATCCTGATGCTGGTGGGCGCGCTGCCGAGCTGGGGCTACAGCCGCGGCTGGGGCTACGGGCCCAGCGGCGGACTCGGCCTGATACTGCTGGTCGTGATCGTGCTGCTGCTGATGGGGCGGATATAGCCCGCCAGGCCGGACGGTCAAGGCCCGCTCCGGCGGGCTTTTTCCTGTCCGGCGCTCAGTGCCCCAGCTGCGCCCACAGCTTGTCCAGCCGCTTCACGCTGACCGGCTGGGGCGTGCGCAGCTCCTGGGCAAAGAAGCTCACGCGCAGTTCCTCCAGCAGCCAGCGGAACTCGCTCATGCGCTCGTCGGCCGCGCCCTTGCGCTCGGCCAGCAGGCGCCAGTAGCGCTGCTCCTGGGGCCGCAGTTCCGCCAGCCGCTGGGTGTCGCGCGCCGGGTCGGCGCGCAGCTTGTCCAGCCTGAGGGTGATGGCCTTCAGGTAGCGTGCGAAGTGCGCAAGCCGCGGCCAGGGCGTGTCGGCGACGAAGCGCTTGCCCATCAGGCGCTGCAACTGCTGGGCGGCATCGGCGGTGGCCTCGGGCTGCACCTTGGTGTCCTTGATCTTGCGCTGCGCCAGCCCGTATTCGACCAGGATCGCACCGGCCAGTCGCGCGATCTCGTTGGCGATCAGCGTGAGCCTGCCGCGGCCCTCCTCGAGCCGGCGCTTGAAGGCGAACTCGTCGGTCGGCAGCGGCTCCTGCAGGAAGGCCCGGTCGATCGCCACCTCGATGATCTGGGCCCGCAATTCCTCGGCGGTGCCCAGCGGCATGTAGGCGACGGCCATCTTCTGCAGATCGGGAATGTTCTTCTCCAGGTACTTCAGGGCGTCCTTGAGCTGCAGCGCGAAAAGCCGCCTGAGGCCCGCCCGGTGCTTCGCGGCGGCAACGGCAGGCTCGTCGAAGACTTCGATGCTCACCGCGTCGGCGCCGTCGACCAGCGCCGGGAATCCGATCAGCGACTGCGCGCCGCGCCGCACTTCCATCAGCTCCGGCAGCTCGCCGAACGTCCAGCCCGTGTAGCGCTGGCCCGCGGGCAGCGAAGGGGCTGCCGCCTCGGGCAAGGCCGGCTTGGCGGCGCCCGGCGGACGGCCATCCGTCGGTGCCGTGGCTGCGAGCCCGGCCGATGCCTTGACGTTGAGTCCCGCCAGCGCCTGGAATGCGCCTCGGGCCTGCGCGCCCAGTTCCGCCTTCAGCGCGCCCAGGTTGCGTCCCATGCCGAGTTGGCGGCCGTGCTCGTCGACCACGCGCAGGTTCATGAACAGATGCGGCGGCAGCATGTCGAGCTTGAAGTCGGCGCGCTTGACGTCGAGGCTGGTCTGGTCGCGCACCCGCTTGAGCAGCGCGTCGGTCAGCGAGCCATTGCCGAAAGCCTCGGGCGCCGACAGCATGTCGGCGAAACGGGCGGCCGATTCGGGCAGCGGCACCAGGCGGGCGCGCGGCTTCTGCGGCAGGCTCTTCAGCAGCGCCTGGATCTTGTCCTTCAGCATGCCCGTGACCAGCCACTCGCAGCGCTCCTCGCTCACCTGGTTCAGCACGAACAGCGGCACGCTGACCGTGAGCCCGTCCTTGGCGTCGCCCGGCTCGTGCAGGTAGGTCGCGGCGCAGTCGACGCCGCCCAGCCGGAGCGTGGGCGGAAACGACTGGGTCGTGATGCCGGCCGCCTGGTGCCGCATCAGCTCGTCGCGCGTCAGGTACAGGAGGCGCGGCTGCGCCTTCGACTGGCCGCGATACCAGTTCTCGAAGGTGATGCCGCTCGACACGTCGGGCGGCAGCTGGGCGTCGTAGAAGGCGTAGATCAGTTCATCGTCGACCAGCACGTCCTGCCGGCGCGACTTGTGCTCGAGGCCTTCGACCTCGCGCACCAGCTTGCGGTTGGCGGCAAGGAAATGCTGCTTGCTTTCCCACTGGCCGCCGACCAGCGCCTCGCGGATGAAGATCTCGCGCGCCGCGACCGGATCGACCTTGCTGAAATCGACCCGTCGCCCGCTGTAGACCACCAGCCCGTACAGCGTGGCACGCTCCAGCGCCGCGACCTGGGCGCCCTTCTTTTCCCAGTGCGGGTCGAGCAACTGCTTCTTGAGCAGATGGCCGGCCACCTGCTCGAGCCATTGCGGCTCGATGTTGGCGATGCCGCGGCCGAAGAGCCGGGTGGTCTCCACCAGCTCGGCAACGACGATCCAGCGGCCCGGCTTCTTCTTCAGGTGGGCGCCCGGATGACGGTAGAACTTGATGCCGCGGGCGCCGAGATAGGCCTCGTCGTCCTCCAGCTTCCAGCCGACGTTGCCGAGCAGGCCCGAGAGCATCGACAGGTGCAGCGGCTCGTAGCCGGCCGGCTGGGCGTTGATGCGCCACTTGTGCTCGGTGACCACCGTGAGCAGCTGGGAATGGATGTCGCGCCACTCGCGCACGCGGCGAATGTTGATGAAGTTCTGCCGCAGCAGCTGCTCGTACTGCCGGTTGCTGAGCTTGTGGGTGCGGCCTTCGGCCCCACCCACGGGTGGTTCATGGGGCACCCCCTCCCCCGCCCTCCCCCGCCAAGCGGTGGAGGGTGAATGGCCGCGCGCATCCTGGATCCACTTCCACAGCCGCAGGTAGCCGCTGAACTCGCTCTTCTCGTCGTCGAACTTCGAATGCGCCTGGTCGGCCTGCTGCTGCATCTCCATCGGCCGGTCGCGCACGTCCTGCACCGACAGCGCGCTGGCGATCACCAGCACTTCCTCGAGAGCGCCGCGGCCGCGGGCCTCGAGGATCATCCGGCCGACGCGCGGGTCGAGCGGCAGCCGGGCCAGCTCGGCGCCCATCGGCGTGAGTTCGTTGGCATCGTCGACCGCGCCGAGCTCGTTGAGCAACTGGTAGCCGTCGGCGATCGCGCGCCGCTGCGGCGCCTCGAGGAAGGGAAAGCGTTCGACATCGCCCAGGTGCAGCGACTTCATCCGCAGGATCACGCCCGCCAGCGAGGAACGCAGGATTTCCGGGTCGGTGAAGCGCGGCCGGCTCTCGAAATCCTTCTCGTCGTAGAGCCGGATGCAGATGCCGTTGGCGACCCGGCCGCAGCGGCCGGCGCGCTGGTTGGCCGCCGCCTGGCTGATCGGCTCGACCAGCAGCTGCTCGACCTTGCTGCGGAAGCTGTAGCGCTTGACCCGCGCGGTGCCGGCATCGATCACGTAGCGGATTCCGGGCACGGTGAGCGAGGTCTCGGCGACGTTGGTGGCCAGCACGATGCGCCGGCCGCTGTGGTTGTCGAAAATCCGCTCCTGCTCGGCCTGCGACAGCCGGGCGAACAGCGGCAGCACTTCGGCGCTGCGCATCAGCGGCTGGTGGCTCAGGTGTTTGCGCAGGTGATCGGCGGCTTCCCGGATCTCGCGCTCGCCGGGCAGGAAGATCAGGATGTCGCCGGCGTTGTGCGGGTCGCGCCAGAGCTCGTCCACGCCCTCGGCGATGGCGTCGTTGAGGTCGTGGTCGCGCGATTCCTCGAAGGGACGGTAGCGCTGTTCGACGGGGAAGGTCCGCCCCGACACCATGATCACTGGCGCCGGAATCATGGGCCCCCACGCTCCGCGCTGCGCGTCGTCGCTGTCCCCCGAGGGGGCCGGGCGGCCCGGCGCCGGGCGAGCGGAGGCGAAATGCTGCGCGAACCGGTCGGCATCGATGGTCGCCGAGGTCACGATCACCTTGAGGTCCGGCCGGCGCGGCAGGATCTCGCGCAGGTAGCCCAGCAGGAAGTCGATGTTCAGCGAGCGCTCGTGGGCCTCGTCGATGATGATCGTGTCGTAGGCCTTGAGCAGCGGATCGGTCTGCGTCTCCGCCAGCAGGATGCCGTCGGTCATCAGCTTGACCGAGGCGTCGCGCGACAGCCGGTCCTGGAAGCGCACCTTGTAGC
>NZ_JBFUCI010000491.1:0-4356 GCF_056405335.1 Variovorax sp. P1_H12_2 | reverse complement strand
GTGCTGGGCGTCGCGACGCTGGTGGTGCTGGGGGTGGCGATGCTCGCGGGCCGATCGGGCTTCGGCCGGCTGTCGGCCTACGTGGCGGTGGTCGCCTACTCGCTGACCTTCTTCTTCCACATGATTCCGGGCGTCACCGAGACCGCGACTCGCCTGCCCCTGGACGCGCCCTGGGTGACCGATCGCGACAACTCCGACGCACTGAAAGGCACGATCGGCGCCCTGTTCGTCGTCTTCCTGGCCGGAGCGACGCTGCAGGTGCTCCGCCTGCGCGCCCGCCGCGCCAGCGCCTCAGACCCTAGAGCCCTGCAACGTACTTGAACCCGGCGACCAGCGCGACCGCCAGCACGATCAGAAACCCCAGACGGCCCCATCGCACACGCGGGTGAGCCGACGGACCGTGCAGATCCGAGCGGTGCAGGCCGGAAAACGAGGTCGAATCAGGCTTGTCGCGCGCCCAGTCATGGAAGTTATCTTTGTCGGTGTTCATGTAATACATTTTAACTAACATTACATGAATCACCACAAGCTCCGTGTGCAGGAATCCGCAGCACCGGCGACCCGTGGCGCGACAAAAGCGAAGCAACACGACACAAGATTTCGCGCCGGCATTACGCCCGCTTCACACGCGGCACGCAGCATGAAGGCTCCTTCAAGCCACGAGAGAGAGCCCCCATGAACAAGATCAAAGTCGCCGCTGGTATCGCCGCCTTGCTGTCCCTGACCCTGCTCGCCGCTGCGGCCCAGGCCCAGCCGTATGACGACCGCGTCATGGTGATTCCGGCGCCGCCGCCCCCGCCGCGCGGCTATGTCGTGGTGCCGCGTCCCGCGCAGCCCTCCTACGGCTGGTACGCCCAGGGCGGTGAACGGCACGAACATCGTCGCGGCTGGGGAGACCGCGACCACGACGGCGTGCCGAACCGGTATGACCGGGATCGCGATGGCGATGGCGTGCCGAACCGCTATGACCGCCGCCCCGACAATCCCTACCGCTATTGAGCGCCCGGCAGCTCATGTGGACGCCGTCCAGAATCTCTGCTAAGTTTGTGGATACCGTACACAAACGAGGAGATGCGCATGCTGCTCGAAAACCGGAGCGCAGTGATCTACGGCGCGGGGGGCGCGATCGGCGGTGCCGTCGCACGCGCCTTCGCGCGTGAAGGTGCCAGGGTGTTCCTGGCCGGGCGCACGCAAGCACGACTCGATGCCGTGGCCGCCGACATCCGCGCGTCCGGCGGCCATGCCGAAACCGCCCAGCTCGACGCGCTCGATGCAGCAGCCGTCGAACGCCATGCCGATGGCGTGGCGCAGCGGGCCGGCGGCATCGGCATCGCGCTGAATGCGGTCGGCGTCGCGCACGTCCAGGGCACGCCCCTGGCCGAGCTTTCCCTCGCCGACTTCGAATACCCGGTCACCACCTACGTGCGGACCCACTTCATCACCGCGAAGGCCATCGCCCGGCACATGGCCGCGAAGGGCTCGGGCGTGATCCTCACGCTGTCCACGCCGGGGGCGCGGCTGCCCGGCCCGGGCTACCTGGGCAACTGCGTCGCCAGCGCCGCGGTCGAGGCCATGTCCCGTCATCTCGCGGGCGAGCTCGGCGCCCAGGGCATCCGCGTGGTGTGCATCCGGCCGCATGCGATTCCCGAGGCCATTGCCATGGGCTCTCACACGCTGGATGTGTTTCGCCCCATGGCCGAACGCGCCGGACTGACGGTCGAGGAAATGCTCGCAGCTGCCGCCGGCGGCACCTTGCTGAAGCGCCTGCCGACACTCGACCAGCTCGCGAACACCGCGGTCTTCCTGGCCTCCGAACACGCCGGCGCCATCACCGGCACGGTCGTCAACCTGAGCTGCGGCTTCCTCGTGGACTGATCAGACGGGATGGCCCTGACGGTGCTCTGCCTCGTCTGATTCCTTCGGTAACGTAGGCCTCGTCCTACAGAAAAGCCGCGCCCGAACGCTCACCATCGAGGCATGAAAAATCCGATCAAACTCGTCATCGACGAGCCGGCGCCCGGGTCTTTTCTCTGGACGCTGCTCGAGTGCGACGCCGGTGGCATCCCCTGCAAGGTGTTGCGCGCCGCCGAGTACAGCGCCGACACCTACGAGGCCGCGCTGGCGGCCGGCACGCGCATGATGGACGCCGAGATTCGCAAGAACCTGGCGCCGCGGCCGGCCGACGTTTCCTGACCCTAGGCCAGGTGCGTCTTGAGCGGCACGGCCGGGTCGGCCGCGACCGCCGGGTCGGGGCTGCGACCCGCTTCCAGCAGCTTGCGGCTCATCATGTGGTCCACCGGCGCGTTGACTGATTCGACGCAGCGCAGCGCGCCGTCCACGTAGTGCAGCAGCGAAAACGATGCCGGATTGGCGCCGGGGCGCCGGACCGTGCGATGGCCCGCCGTGCCGGGAGCGGGCACCAGGCCCGCCATCTGCAGCCGCATCCCGCCCTGATCCGACCAGAACCATGGCACTGCATCGTGCGGCCTCGGCGCACCGGTCAGGGTCGCCACCGCGGTGCGGGCCTGGTCGTTGGCGTTCTGCACCGACTCCAGCCTGAGCGCCTGCCCGGCGCGCCGGTCCGGAAAGCGCGTGCAGTCGCCGACCGCGAGCACGGCGCCATCGCTGGTCTGCATGTAGGCGTCGACCACGATGCCGTCGGCACACTCCAGGCCGGCAGCCTCGGCCAGCGCGGTCTCCGGCACGGCGCCGATGCCGAGCAGCAGCAGGTCGATGGCCTGCGGCTCGCCGTCGACCTCGATTGCCGCCAGGCGCGGCCCGTCGACCTGCATCACCCCGCTCTGCACGCCGACGCGCACGTCCATGCCCGCGGCACGATGGGTCGCCAGCACATGCGCCGACAGCTCCGGCGACACCGCGCGGCTCAGCAGTCGCGGCGCGCTCTCCAGCACCAGCACCCGCTTGCCGAGCGCCAGCGCGGTGGCGGCCACCTCGAGCCCGATGAAGCCGCCGCCGAGCACCGTCACGTGCTGCGCCGCCGTGAGCTGCGTACGCAGTTGGGCAGCCTCATCGGCCGCGCGCAGCAGGGCCACGTTGGACAGCCCGGCCAGCGCCGACAGCCGGCGCGCGCGGGTGCCGGTCGCCAGCACCAGCCGCTCCCAGCCGAGCACCGCGCCCGAACGCAGCGTGACCGTGCGCGCGGCGCGGTCGATCGCCAGCGCGGCGTCGCCCAGGTGCATCGTGATGCCGGCCTCGGCATACCAGGCCTCGGCCCGATGGAGTTGCGGCTGCTCGTCGGGACTCTTCAGGAAGGACTTGGACAGCGGCGGCCGGTGGTACGGAATGGCCGCCTCCTCGCAGACCAGGTGGACGCGCGCGCCCTGTCCCGCTTCGGCGAGGCCGGCGCACAGCTGGGCAGCGGCGTGGCCGCCGCCGATGATGACGATGTTCGAATGCATGGACTTCCTGAGGTCGATCCGCACAATGGCGCGGTCGTGCCGGCAACTGTAGCCTTAGGATGCGAGGCGGGACTCCAACCCACGGAGACAAGATGAAGATACGCATCATCGGCGGCGGCCCCGCGGGGCTGTTCTACGCCTACCTCATGAAGCGCGACGACCCGTCGCACGACGTCCGGGTCTGCGAGCGCGACGCCGAGAGCGCCACCTACGGCTGGGGCGTGGTGTTCTCCGACGTGGCGCTGGCCTTCGTGCGCGAACTCGCGCCCGAGCTCTACGGGTCGATGACCGAAAACCAGGAAGTGTTCGACGAGATGGCGGTGGTGCATCGGGGCGTGCAGGTCAGGCTGGCGCACAACACCTTCCATCGCATGGCACGCATCGACCTGCTCCGCGCGCTGCATGTCCATTGCCGCCAGGTGGGCGTCGAGATCGAGTTCGAGCGGCGCGTCGACGACCTCGCGGGCTTCGCCGATGCCGACCTGATCGTGGCGGCGGATGGCGCCAACAGCGCGATCCGCACGCGCTTGGCCGAGCACTTCGGCCCGACCCTGGACGAACGGCCGAACCTGCTCGCCTGGTACGGCACCACCCGGCTCTTCGACCCGCTGTCGCTGATCTTCCGGCAGAACCCCGACGGGCTGGCGATCGCCCACACCTACCGCTACAGCCGCACGCACAGCACCTTCCTGGTCGAGGTCGATCCGCAGACCTTCCGCAAGGCGGGCCTGGACCGCATGGACGAGACGCACAGCCTCGCGTGGTGCGAGAAGGTGTTCGCCGACGACCTGCAGGGCCACAAGCTGCTGTCCAACAAGTCCAACTGGTTCCGCTACACGATCGTCAAGAACCGCCGCTGGCACTGGAAGAACGTCGTGCTGATCGGCGATGCGCTGCGCACCGGGCACCCCTCGGTCGGCTCGGGCACCCGGCTCGC
>NZ_JBFUCI010000490.1:0-4358 GCF_056405335.1 Variovorax sp. P1_H12_2 | reverse complement strand
GGTGAAACACCGCGGAACCGGCTTCGCCGGGCCGCCGGTGTTGCCCCCGGCAGGGGGTGGGCGGCTACACGCAGTGAGCCAACCTGGGGGCGAGCTATCCCTCCCGGCGCTTGCGGCCGCGGCCCTGGACCACGCGATCGAACAAGGGATTTGGCAGCATCCGCATGAGCTTGGCGACCACGCCCATCTGCCAGGGGATCACGCGGTAGCTGGTGCCGGCCTCGATCGCACGGAAGGCACGGTCGGCGAACGCCTCCGGCGGCAGCAGGAAGGGCATGCCGTAGCGGTTTCCCTGCGTCAGCGGCGTGTCGACATAGCCGGGACACAGCGTGACCACCTTGACGCCGCTGGCGCGCATCTCGCCGCGCAGGCTTTCGCAATAGGCCACCACGCCCGCCTTGCTGGCACAGTAGGCGCCGTGCCCGGGCAACCCGCGGATGGCCGCCACGCTGGCAATGCCCACGAGGCGACCGCTGCCTCGCGCCGCCATGGCGGCGACGAAGGGGTGGAAGGTTCCGGCCAGGCCAAGGTTGTTGGTCGCGAAAGTCCGGGCCATCACATCGAGATCGCCGCGTTCGGCGGTGTCCATGCCGATGCTGATGCCGGCGTTGGCGATCACCACGTCGGGCACACCCTGCTGCGCGATGCAGGCGGTGCCGGCCGCCACGATGCTGTCGACATTCGCCACGTCCGCGCCATAGATCCTGAAACGGGCAGCGTCCAATCCACGTGCTGTCGCCCAGGCCTCGAGTTCCGAGGTGCGCCGCGCCACCAGGGCCAGGCGGTATCCGTCCCGATAGAAGCGCGCCGCCAGCGCCTGGCCGATGCCGCTGGAGGCTCCGGTGACGAACAGCAGGGGATGGGCTGACGCGTCCATGGCGTCAGCGCTTCGGCCCTGGCTGTGCGGCCTGTGCCGGAATCAGGAGACCGCGCACGCGACCGTGCAGATTGGCGACGCCGGTGAGGCTGTCGTAATCCATCGAATCGGCCGTGAAATGGTCCGTTCCGCGCATCAAGGTGACGGGCTGGTTCGACTTGACCCGCTCGGTGTCCAGGAAGGCGTGCAGGAACTCACCGCGAAACTCGAGCCGGGGCAGCAGCGTTCCGTCTTGCGACTTGGCCGCGTCGCGGATGATGATCGCATTGCCGAAGAGCTGGATCTCGCTCCCGTCGCCGTTCGACACGCCGCGATCGGCCGAGCCGTGCGTGACCAGCCCCTCGAGCGAAATGGAGCGCCAGCGCACCTGATCCACCTCGAGGGTGTCGGTGTCCGGGTAGTGCCGCCCCTCTTTGCCGAACACCTCGCTGCGCAGGTCGCCGTTGGGGAGGAAGTTCTTCACCGAGAAGCCGCGCATGAAATAGTCGGGTTCGTGCGTCGGCGCCTCCTTGGGCACGGGCGCGAGGAATTCCGGCGCATTGCGCACCAGCCAGTAGGTACCCAGCGCGAGCACCGCGGCCAGGATGATCGGCAGGTAGATCGTCAGGCGGTCGAAGGCATCGCGCAGAACGCTCCAGGTCGACTTCATTCGGTGAAGCCCCGCGCCTGGTCCAGCAGCCGCCGGTAGTGACCGCCAGCAGTCAGGAGCAGGTCGCAGAATTCGCGCGCCGCGCCTTCGCCGCCGCGCGCCGCGGTCACGTGGCGCGCAATGGCGCGCACCTCGGCATGGGCGTTGGCCGGCGCGGCCGGGAAAGCGACGCGCGAGAGCACCGGCAGGTCGGGCCAGTCGTCGCCGATCGCGGCGGCCTGGGACCAGTCGAAGCCGAGTTGCGCCAGCATGGCCTCGGCGGCCGGCAGCTTGTCCTCGGTGCCGTAGCGCACGTGATCGATGCCCAGCGCCTGCAGGCGCACGCGCAGCGGCTTCGAGTCCCGGCCCGTGATCACGGCCGGTGTGATGCCGGCCGTGCGCAGCAACTTGAGGCCGTAGCCGTCCAGGATGCTGAAGCGCTTGAGCGTTTCGCCATGCTCTGTGAAGTAGACGCCGCCATCGGTCAGCACGCCGTCGATGTCGAAGAAGGCGATGCGGATGTCCTGGGCGGCGAGCAGGGTCTCGGGCTTGAAGTCGATGCCCATCAGATGACTTTCGCGCGCATCAGATCGTTGATGCTGAGCGCGCCGATGAGGACACCTGCGGCGTCGACCACCAGCACGCTCGTGATGCGATGCTGCTCCATCAGATCGGCCGCTTCGGCGGCCAGCGCATCGGCGCGCAGCGTACGAGGACCGGCGTGCATCACGTCGGCCGCCGTGAGGGCGCGCAGGTCGGCGCCGGTCTCGACCTTGCGGCGCAGGTCGCCGTCCGTGAAGATGCCGATCGCGCGGCCGTCGGGTCCGACCACCGCGGTCGCACCAAGCCCCTTGGAACTCATTTCACGCATGATTTCGCTCAGGCTGGCTTCAGGACCGACGCGCGGCACCTCCTCGTCCGAACGCATGACATCGCTGACGTGGGTCAGGAGCTTGCGGCCCAGGGCACCGCCGGGGTGCGAGCGGGCGAAGTCCTCGGTGCCGAAGCCGCGCGCATCGAGCAGCGCCACCGCCAGCGCATCGCCCAGCGCCATCTGCGCGGTGGTGCTCGCGGTCGGCGCCAGGTTGAGCGGGCAGGCTTCCTTCTCGACGCCGCTGTCCAGCACGATGTCGGCATGGCGCGCCAGCGTCGAGTCGCGCCGGCCGGTCATCGCGATCAGGGGTACGCCCTGGCGCTTGACCACCGGCAGGATGGTGGTGAGTTCCTCCACTTCGCCGCTGTTGGAGATGGCCAGCACCAGGTCGACCGCCTTGATCATGCCGAGGTCGCCATGGCTGGCCTCGGCCGGGTGCACGAACATCGCCGGCGTGCCGGTCGAAGCGAGCGTGGCCGCGATCTTGCGGCCGACATGGCCGCTCTTGCCCATGCCCATGACGACCACGCGGCCGCGCACCTCGAGGATCTTCTGCACCGCCGCAGGAAAGGACGGCCCGAGTCGGTCCTTGAGGCCGAGCACCGCCGCCGCTTCGATGTCGAAGGTCGTCCGGGCGCGCGCCAGCAGCGCTTCGGGGTCGGTCACGGGGATCACGGGAGGGCGGGAGCTCATCGGCGGATTTTATCGGCCGGGCATGCCATGGCGGCCGCGAGGACGAATTCGCCCCGGATGCAGGCAAGCGTGTTGCTAGCATGCAGGCCATGTCCTCGCTCGATCTCACGCTGATGTATTTGCTCGCTGCGGTGATCGGCGTGGTGATCTGCCGCTCGCTCAGGCTGCCGCCGATGCTCGGCTATCTGTCGGCCGGCGTCCTGATCGGTCCGCACGCGCTGGCGCTGGCCCAGAACTCGGAAGGCATCCGGCACCTGGGCGAGTTCGGCGTCGTCTTCCTGATGTTCGTGATCGGCCTGGAGTTCAGCCTGCCCAAGCTGCGCGCGATGCGTCTGCATGTCTTCGGCCTCGGGTTGCTGCAGGTGATGCTGACCATCGCGGTCGCCACCGGCGGTGCGTTGCTGATTTCCTCCTGGCTGCCGGCCGCATGGCGGCTGGACTGGCAGGCCGCGCTGGTGTTCTCGGGCGCGCTCACGATGAGCAGCACGGCGATCGTGGTCAAGCTGATGGCCGAGCGCCTCGAAATCGACAGCGAGCACGGCAAGCGCGTGATGGGCGTGCTGCTGTTCCAGGATCTCGCGGTGGTGCCGCTGCTGGTGCTGATCCCCGCGTTGGGCGCACCGCCGGAAGCGCTGCTGAAGGCGCTTGGCCTGGCACTGCTGAAGGCCGGCTTCCTGATCGCCGTGCTGATGTATGGCGGCCCGCGCGTGATGCGCTGGTGGCTCACGCTGGTGGCGCGCCGGCGCAGCGAGGAGCTCTTCATGCTCAACCTGCTGCTGATCACACTGGGCCTGGCCTGGCTGACCGAGCTCGCCGGCCTGAGCCTGGCGCTGGGCGCCTTCGTGGCCGGCATGCTGGTGTCGGAAACCGAATTCAAGCACCAGGTCGAAACCGACATCCGGCCCTTTCACGACGTGCTGCTGGGCCTTTTCTTCATCACCATCGGGATGTCGCTCGACTGGCACGTGGTGGTCGAGCGCTGGGCGCTGGTCGCAGCGTTGCTGCTGCTGCCGCTGGCCTTCAAGCTGGCGCTGGTGACGGCGCTGGCGCGCGGGCTCGGCGCCACCGCCGGCGTGTCGCTGCGCACCGGCCTCTACCTGGCGCAGGCCGGTGAGTTCGGCTTCGTGCTGCTGGCGCTGGCCCAGGGCCAGGACCTGCTGCCGGCCTGGCTGGCGAACCCGGTGCTGGCCTCGATGGTGCTGTCGATGCTGTCGACGCCCTTCATCATCATGTACAGCAACAGCATCGTGCGCAAACTGGTTGCCAGCGACTGGCTGCAGCAGCAG
>NZ_JBFUCI010000489.1:0-4361 GCF_056405335.1 Variovorax sp. P1_H12_2 | reverse complement strand
CCGCCGATGCGCGCCAGCGGGCGGCCGCTGTCGGTGACCGCGACCGCGACCACGATCTCGTTGGCGCGCGGCGCATCGGACACGCGGGCCTCGATGGCGTCGAAGTGGCTGCGCACGAAGGCCGCGTCCTTGTGGCCCAGCGGCACGTCGATGGCGGTGCCCAGCGTGCCGCGCTTCTTGCTCGACGGCACCAGCGCGGCGCCCTTCTCGACCGCCATGCGCAGCGGCGCGCCGAGCTTGGGATGCAGGATGGCCGCTGCATGCTCGAGCTCGCCGGCCTCGCCGACGATGGCCGCCTTGCCGTAGCTCTGCGCCTCGCCGGGCTGGATGCCCAGGGCCGCCACGGCCTTCTGGCCCAGCAACGCGCCGAGTTCTTCGCCGATCGCGATCAGCTCGTCGAGCGATTCGCTGTAGCGGCCGGCGTAGGGGTTCTCGATCACGGCGATGGCGACCGCGCGGCGCGTGGGCGGCTCGATGGCCTGGCCCATTTCCTTGCGGGTTTCGTCGACCTGGACGACGAGCTTGCGAATGTTGGCGGTCATTGGCTCACCCCCAGGTTGCCCGGCACTGCGTGTCCGGTCGCCCACCCCCTTCCGGGGGCAACACCAGCGGCCAGGCAAAGCCTGTTCCGCGGTGTTCCTGGCATAAATCCGTTGCGACTTGGTTGATGGATGCTGGTTTTCATCGGAGTCCGTCCCACTTAGAAATGTTTTCGGCACGCAGGCCGCCGACGCGATCGTGCACGCGGTAGCCGGTGCTCATCGCGAGGATGAAGACGATCTCGTCAGCCGCCGGCGCACCGGGCACGCGGACTTCGATGGCGTCGAACTGGCCGCGCACATAGCTGGCATTGATGTTGGTCAGCGGCACGTCGAGCGCAGCGCCCGGCGGGCCGACCTTCTTGGTCGAGGGCACGATCGACAGCGCGTTGCCGGGCTGGCCGGTCTTCTCTTCGGCCTTGCCTTGCCGATAGGCGTCGCGGTCGCCCTTCCAGCCGAGCAGTTCGCGCATCGCGTAGCCGCCGGGCACATGCCACAGCGCACCGTGCTCGAGCTCGCCGGCGGCACCGACGATGGCGCCCTTGCCGTAGGTGGCGATCTGCTCGACCGGCACGTCCATCGCGGCGCGCAAGCGGTGCGCCATGTCGACGCCGACCGGATCGAGCAAGGCCATCATCGGCAGGATGTCGGGCTCGTAGCGGCCCGCGAAGGGATTGGTCAGCACCGCGCCGATGGCGCCACGCACCAGCGGCGTTGCAGCGCGCGGTCCGAACTCGTGGTGGATGTGCTCCACATGGGTGAAGACGCGACGTATATCGATCATGAAAAAGAGTCCTGCTTTTCGTTAAGCAAATACTGAACCAACTGCATCGGCCATCGGTTCGCGGCCCGTCCGCGGCAACCCGGGCGAAGCCGTCGAGCTTAAGGGTTGAAGCACTCGCCATTGCCCCTGGCAAACCAGCACCACCGACCACACCAGCCCGGCGCGCTGCAGCGCCGCCGCACGGTCGGCACCCGCATCCAGTGCACGCTGCACCTGCGCCGGCGCCAGCACCGCGACGTGGGTCGTCACGGGGATGTCACCGAGGTCGCTGTCGTCCTTGCAGGCATTGGCGGGCAGGCGGCGGATGCCGGGATCGTCGACATTCACCGCGTTGGCGATCACCGTGGCCGCGGCATCGGCCTCGGCCGCGGTGGCCGCGAGCACGGTCACGCTGTCGGCGATGCCGAGCGAGAAGCTGCGCCCGCGCCAGCCGCTGGTGGCGACGCCGCGCACCGGCTGCTCGGCGCGAAGCTCGAACTGGCCATCGGTGGTGATCGGCCCGGCGTCCCGCAGGTCGAAGCGCGCGAGGTCGGCGAAGAGCCCGATGCGCGCGGAATGCCCCGGCGCGAGATGCAAGGCGATGTCGCCGCCGTTGTTGATCCAGGCGCGTTCGATGCCGCAGCGCTGGTAGCAGGCGATGAGCTCCTGCGCGACCGCACCGGCGACCGCGGCCATCGGCGTGATGAAGCCGGCGCTGAACGGCGCGCAGGCATTCCACATGCGCCGCGCAATGGGGCCCTGCAGCGCGCACGCCGCACCGACCGGCTGGCGCAGCAATGGCAGTTCGGCGACCAGTTCGTCCAGCACCTGGGCGAAGCGCCGCCAGGCGAGCTCATGCGCCACCGCGACCTCGACGGCGTCGCCATGGGCCTCGGCGACGATGTCGATCGGGCCGTGGTTGAAGTGCCAGCGCGCACCGTCGAGTGCGCTGCGTTGGGCGCTCATGATCAGCCCAGCATGGGAGGCTGGCCGAGCGGCCACGGGTTGGCCGGGTCCATGCGCAGCCACTGGCGCGCCAGCGGCGCTCCGTCGTCCTGCCAGGCGCCGCGCGCCAGCGCCTGCTCGAGCGAGAACACATGCTCCATGTGGCCGCCCAGCGCCGCGTAGTCGTCGCGCCGCATGCTGAACTCGATCGGCGCCACGATGGCCGGTGTCGGCACCGTGCCGAAGCTGTTGTCGGGCATGCGCAGCACGTCGGCCATCACGGTGATGCCGCCGCCGGGCCACACATAGGCCGGTGCGCCGCCGCAGGTCACGTTGACCAGCGCGCGCTTGATGGCGCGCGTGAGCAGCACCGGGTTTTCGGTGACACCTGCGCGCAGGCTGCCGCCGGCGCCGCCGAGGAACAGCACGGTGCACAGCGACGGCTCGCAGTTCTCGCCGATGCGATCGACGATGCGGCGAACCTCCGCCGGCATCGGCGCCTCGACCGGCTGCAGCTGCGCGTCGAGCACGTACCACTGCGCATGCTCGCCGGTGGTCGAGGTCATGAGCAGGCGCAGGCCCGGCCGCGCCACGCCCTCTTCCCAGCCCTCGATGATCGACAGCGGGTCGTCGATGTCGGTGCCGCCCCAGCCGTTGCCCGGGTTCGCGACCTGGAAATAGCGCCCCGGCGTCGACTTGCGCCCGCGCATCTGGATGCCCGAAGGCGCCATGTCCAGGCAGCGCCCGGCCTGGTGCTCGGTCAGGACGCCGGTGATGTGGTCGTCGACCACCACCACTTCGTCGGCATGGCCGAACAGCTGCCGCGCGAAGATGCCGACCGCCGCCGAGCCGCAGCCCACGCGCATGCGTTTTTCTTCGACGCCGTTGACGATCGGTGCGCGGCCGGCCTGGATCACCATGCTGGCGCCGCCGTCGATCACGCACTCGACCGCCTTCTTGTTGCCCAGCAGCTGCATCAGCTCGCAGGTCATGCGGCCTTCCTTCTTGCTGCCGCCCGTGAGGTGGTGCACGCCGCCCAGCGACAGCATCTGCGAGCCGTACTCGGCGGTGGTGACGTGGCCGACCACCTCGCCGCGATAGCGCACGTTGGCCTGCTCGGCGCCCAGGAAGCGGTCGGTGTCGATCTTCACCTTGAAGCTGCAGTAGCTGAAGATGCCTTCGGTCACCACGGTCACCATGTCCACGCCCTGCGCCTTGGAGGCGACGATGAAGGGCGCGGGCTTGTAGTCCGGGTAGGTGGTGGAAGAACCCACGCCGGTCACGAAGACCTCGTCAGCATGAAGGAGATCGCCGTTCCAGTCGGCGTCCGCCACCGGCGCCTCGATGCGCTCGGCCTCGCCGGTCTCGCCGCCCGCGCGGGCGAAGGGCACCAGCGCCGGAGTCTCGCTCGTGAGCTCGCGCCGCAGCAGCAGCACCGGATCGACCCGCACCAGCACGCCGTCGCGGTTGGCATAGCGGTCGCAGGCACCGGTGCGCCCCTCTGAAATCTGGCACAGCACCGGGCAGGCATTGCACTCGACCTTGGCCGCATTCATGCGCTCGTTGCGCAGGGGCGCCCGGCCCGTGGCCTCTGGCATTACCGGCATGTCCATGCCGGGCAGTCCGTCTGTCTTGGTGTGTTCGGTCATCGCGGATATCTCGTGGGTTCAGGCCGGCGGGAGTGCAACATCTGTGCCGGCGGCCCGCTTGCAACTGCACTTGTGCTGGAACTGACGTTTGTGTAGCATTCCCTACACCTTCATGTGGTGAACACTACATTTGAGATCAATGTAGCAAACGGACTCGATACTGGCAATGGTGTTTTCGCTGGCATCGCCGACAATTGGTGCATCCCTTTTTCGTTCATAACCATTCCTGCCCCCTATGAGTGCATTCAGCGAAGAACGTGTGCTGAGCGTCCACCACTGGACCGACCGCCTGTTTACCTTCACGACCACCCGCGATCCGGCCCTGCGTTTCTCGAACGGCCACTTCACGATGATCGGCCTGAAGGTCAACAACAAGCCCCTGCTGCGGGCCTACAGCATCGTGAGCCCGAACTACGAGGAACACCTGGAGTTCCTGAGCATCAAGGTCGAGGAAGGCCCGCTGAC